>CAZNBO010000019.1:0-9928 GCA_964571515.1 uncultured Candidatus Saccharibacteria bacterium | reverse complement strand
ATAACGATTTTGGCTCAAACAAGCTATAACCAGCCTAAATTACTTAGTTTGCCGATGGTTAAGCCAATTCTTTATACAAAAATAAAGAAATGCCTCTGTTAATATTGTTTCACACTTTGTTTCACACAATGTTTACCGTGAAACAAAGTAGTTCTTATTCAAAATTTTAAGATAGACCTTTGTAAAGCTTCGTATTTTAGATAATGAGAAAATACTAGGTTTAAATTTAGACCATAAGCTTTTTAAGACCAAGAACCACTTTAAGATTAAATCATCGTTTTTTTTATATTAAAGAAAAATCTATCCATTTACATCTGCGCTCTTTCTAGTATGCTTTAATGCAAGATTCACCTAATTTGTGTAAAAGCTTGACTTTTCAAAAAAAATAAGCTAAAATACCTAAAGCATGAAAAGATCGCCCAAAGGCGGTCTTTATTAATAAAATAATTAATTTTAATAAAATGTTAGATCTAAAAACCTTAAAACCATTGATTCGTCAGATTGCTGAAGAGAAAGGATTATCAGAACAAAAAGTTTTTGAAGCTTTAGAGGTAGCTTTTGCTGCCGCTTACAAAAAAGAGTACGGGCAAAAAATGCAAGTTGTTCGAGCAGAAATTAATCCTGAAGATGGCAAAGTAAAATTTTGGCAAGTAAAAATTGTTGTGGATAAATCTTCTATACTTGCAGAAGACGAAATTGACGAAACTAAAAAAAAGAGGCTGGACGAAGAAAGTGAAGAAGAAATTCATAAAATTAGATTTAATCCTGAACGTCACATTCTTTTGGAAGAGGCAAAAAAAATAAAACCAACTACTGAAGTCGATGAGGAAATAATTACTCCTTTAGAAATAAAGAGTGATTTTAGCCGAATAGCCGCACAAACCGCTAAGCAGGTTATTCTACAAAAACTTAAAGAATTAGAAAAAGAAACAATCTTTTCAGAATTTAAAGAAAAAGAAGGAAAAGTAATAAGTGGAATTATACAAAGAATCGAAAGAAATAATATCTATGTGGATATAGGAAAAGCTTTTGGTGTTCTTTATGCTAATGAAGGAATACCAAGAGAGCGTTATCAAGTAGGAGAAAGAAAAAAGTTTTATATTCTCCGCTTAGAAGAAAAAGGGCGAGGGCCAACAATTTTATTGTCTAGGTCTCATCCAAAATTTGTTTCTGAACTCTTCGAAATGGAAGTTCCTGAAATAAATGAAGGAGTTGTAGAAATAAAATCTATTGCTCGTGAACCAGGAAGCCGGACAAAGATCGCAGTAGATTCTCAAGACGAAAGCATAGACCCAGTAGGCGCTTGTGTAGGACAAAAAGGAACCAGAGTAACTACTATTATTGATGAGTTGAACGGTGAAAAAATAGATATTATCCCTTATTCCGAAGAACCAACTAAATATGTTGCAGCTGCTTTGGGCCCAGCTAAAATTGAAGAAGCGGAAATTATTTCTGAAAAAAGAGAAGTAAGAGTATTTGTTCCACCCGATCAAACTTCTTTGGCTATTGGTAAAAATGGCCAAAACGTACGATTAGCAGCAAAACTTACTGGTTGGAAAATTGATATTCGCTCTGCTCTTACTCCAGAAGAAACAATTGAAGGGGGAGTAGCAGAAACAAAAAAAGAAGGTCAAGACAAAACAGAAAAAAAATCTAAAACCGAATAATAAATTTATAATTATGAAAGTAAAAATTAATTCGTTGCCAAAATCAAAAGTTGAAGTAATTGTTTGCCTTGACAAAAATGACGTTTCACAGTTTAAAGAAATTGCTTTAAAAGACTTCAATCAGGACCTTAAAATTAACGGCTATCGTCCTGGCAAAGCACCATTGTCAATTGCGGAGAATCATTTACCTGCTTTAAAAGTCTATGAAAAAGCAGCTAGTTTAGCCATTGAAAAGATTTATCCACAAATTATTAAGGAGAAAAAAATCCAAGCAATTGGATACCCAAGCATTAATATCACTAAAATAATCCCTGACCAAGAGGTAGAGTTTAAAGCTGAGGTATCTGTTATCCCTAAGTTAGATTTACCTGATTACAAAAAGATTGCGGAGGATATGCAAAAGGACAAAAAGAATGTTTCAATAGATGAAAAAGAAATTGAAGAAGCTTTGCAATGGTTACAAAACTCTCGTTCTGTTTCAGAAAAAATAGAGCGCCCAACTAAAGAAGAAGACATTGTTACTATTGATTATCAAATTAAAGAAAAGGAAGTTTTAATTAAAAACGGTGAAGATAAAAACTATACCTTTGTTTTAGGAAAAGGACATTTTATTCCAGGATTTGAAAAAAATCTAATCGGAATGAAAGCTGGAGAAAATAAAACTTTTAATGTAACAGTTCCTGAATCTTGGGCTCAAAAAGACATTCAGGGCAAAAAGCTCTCTGTTGAAATTTCTCTAAAAGAGACTAAAGAAAAAAAACTTCCTTCTTTAGATGATAAATTTGCCCAAACATTGGGAAAATTTAAAAATTTAGAAGAATTAAAAGAGAATGTTTTAAAAGGTCTTAAGTCAGAAAAAGAAGCAAAAGAAAAAGAAAGATGGCATTTAGCAATCTTGGATAAAATAATAGCTGATACTAAAACAGATATCCCTGAAATACTTATTGACTCTGAAGTTGAAAAAATGTTAGAGGAACTAAAGGTTCAGCTTGAAAAAATCCAATTGACTTTTGAAAAATATCTCGAACAAATTAAAAAAACAGAGGAACTGTTGAGAAAAGATCTCCAGGAATTAGCAAAAAAAAGAGTATTCTCAGCTTTGGTTTTAAGAGAAATTGGTCTCTTAGAAAAGATTGAAGTTTCTGAAAATGAAATAAAAGAGAAAGTGGATAATATCTTACAACAAATCCCTGATCCAGAAGCTAAAAAGAAAATTAAGCCAGAAGATTTAAAAGAATTCGCATTAGGAATAATGCGCAATGAAAAAGTATTTCGAATATTAGAAGGGCAAAAGTGATAGGACCACTAATATGAATATAATCAAACTAAGAATAGATACGGTAAAACCAATTTTGTCCCAAACATTATAAGAATATTCTAAGGTTACTTCGTTCTCAAAAGGAATCACTATCATAAAGGAAGGGCTGACTAGATAAGGTCCGCTTGCTCCCTTTACTTGCCAGCCAGGAAAATAACTAATTTTGATCAAATGTGGCTTATAAAGATTCTCTGTTTCAAAAGATAGGGAATCTTTTTTAATATCTTTAATAATTATTAATCCTTTAGACTGAGAATTATTTTTAAGACAGTCTTCGATGTCCTTAAATTCTCTGTTATTACGATAGAAGACTATGAATTTAGAAAAATCCATTGATTTATACCAATCAATCGATTCATCAAGCCAATTTTTATTTTTTGGCCTTAACTCTATACGAGGTATTAAAGTTACTAATTCAGAATTTGGCACTTCATAGACAGTAAATTCACCTACATTTTTTAATTTAATTAGATATTGGTTAGCTAGTTGCTTAATCTCTGGCGTAAAAGCAAGGAAATATCGAGCTCCAAAAAGTTCTATATGCTTAACGCCATTTTCAAAATTGAAAGGAGGGTACTCAAAACCTGCAATAGCAGCGCTGGGTTTATGGCTAGTTTCTGTTTGATTAATGAAATGAAAATAACTATTAATCGAAGATTCCGTTAGAAGTCCCTCAAAAGTAGGTTTATTTGAAAAAATAGGAAGATTTTCAAAAATTCTAGGTGTCCCGAATTTATCATACTCTGGTCGATATTCCAACATTACCCGGCCATAAGGTAAAGTTTTTAAATACTCAAAAAGTGGCTCTATCTCTACCCAGGTCGTTTTGTTCTCAAATCCTTCATAATTCCATTTTAGCCAAAAAGGAATGTAGGAAATATTCTTTGGTAGATAAAAACAAGTCAACACAACACTAATAAAAATCAAAGATAATATTGTAAACCAAACTCGCCGTGATTTTTTAAAAACAGACGATATTAAATTTAATAACGAGCCTAAACCGTAAGCCGCAATTAAGAGATAGCCAACAATAATAAATGGTAAAAATCTAGCATTAAAAATACTGGCGTGATTCAAGGATAAATATGGGATTAAACCAGCTATTATTATTAAAAATAGGATAGTTAATCTTTTTTCCTTCTTCCATCTTAGTAAAAAATATAAAATTCCAAAGCAAGCAAAAATTAACATTGGTAATAGAGCTGATGGAAATATCTCTTCAAGCTTAACCGTTCGCGTCCAGCTCATTTTTACTGTATATGACAATAAGCTCAAAAATGGAAGCGACCAAAAAGCTGTCAGAAAGAAAGCACTGCCATATACTTTTAATAAATAAAGAAAGGTTTGCTTCATTTTCTTAACTAGAATCCCTTCTGTGAAAAAAATAAGGAGTCCCACTAAAACTGCCACCGCTACAGGAAATGGATGAATTAAAGCCATTAACGAAAGAATGGAAATGTTTGCTAAAAGATAACGATTTTCCCTTATCCCCCTATATAGTAATCCTATAAAAATAAAAAAAAGAGCAAAGCTAAGCGAATAAGAAAATTCTCCGGATAAAGTGCTTGGAATATTTCCTCCATAAATAGAAAATTTTTCTAGGAACAGATAGCTCAAACTAAACAGAGCGCCTATTTGCGGTATCGGAAACTCAAACTTCAATAATTTTAAACATAGAAATATAGCTACTGGAAAACAAAAAGTTCCTAAAAGAGTTATTATTTTGAAAACGATATTTATTGGGAAAAAAAATGCGAAAATACCTGTTAAATAATACAAAAAAGGCTGATAAAAATAAAGAAAAGGAAAGCCAGCTGTCCAACTAGAAGACCACCATTTTATTTTTGGAAAAATCTCATGAGCATAACGAGCAATATAATTATGGGAACCCGTATCCCCTCCACTAACTATTGTGTCGGTAAAAATTAAATCCCATGGAATTTGGGAAATTAAAAAACCATAGATAAAAACGAAAACCAATAAAGTAGCAAGAATAATAAGGCGATTGTTTCTCATACCTATTTACTGTATTATGATTAAGATATTATAATTTACAAAGTATATTATATTTACTAGGTTTATGCAAAATAAAAAAATTTCCATTGTTATCCCTATTTATAATGAAGAACCCATCTTGGAAAAAGAAATCAATAATCTTTCCCGAGAAGTTTTTCATAAATTACCTTCCAAATATAATAATCTGGAATTAATTTTAGTAGAAAATGGGAGTACCGATAATACCTTAGAAATAGCTAAAAAACTTGCTTCTCAATTTCCTCAAATCAAAATTGCTGTCTTAGATAACCCTAGTTATGGAAAGGCTGTTAAGTATGGGGTTTCTACTGCCCAAACAAAATATGTTGCAATCTGTAATATTGACTTTTGGGATATAGATTTCTTAAAAGAGGGCCTTTATTTAATTATTAAAAACAGTGCTGATATTGTAGTTGCTTCAAAAGCATTAAAAGGTTCCCACGATAAAAGAAGTTTTATAAGAAGATTTATCACTAGGAGTTTTGGTCTTTTTTTAAAACTTTGTTTTCATTACCAAGGCACCGATACTCATGGTCTAAAAGTATTTGATAGGGAAAAACTCAATCCAATAATAAATGAATGTATCACAGAACAAGAAATATTTGATACAGAATTTATCATTAGGGCTCAATATAAAGGTTTAAAAATAAAAGAATTGCCTATTACTATCGTTGAAAAACGAAAAAGTCCTTATGGAATATTAAAAAGGATTTATCCAACAATAAAAGATCTATTTATTGTTAAAAAATCTTTAAAATAAAAATTATTAAGATTATTAATTGTTAATTATAAACGAAGTTAGAAAATAGCAAAGATAAAATGATAAGATCACGATTGACAAATCTAAAGAAAGCTACTATATTATATTTAAATAATCAAAATTTGAATAAAAAAATATGAAAGAATCTTGTGTCCAAAAATCAAATAATATGGTTCTTGTTCCTACTGTTATCGAAAAATCTACTATTGGAGAAAGGGTTTATGATATTTACTCCCGGCTCTTAAAAGAAAGAATTGTTTTCTTAGGAGGGCCAATTGACGACCCCTTAGCTAACACTATTATTGCTCAGCTATTGTTTCTAGAACACCAAGACCCTAAAAAAGACATTCTCCTTTATATAAACTCGCCTGGCGGATCAGTTACATCTACCTTAGCAATCTACGACACAATACAATATGTTAAATGCGACGTTTCCACACTTTGTTTAGGCATGGCTGCTTCTGGAGCTGCTGTTATTCTAGCTGCTGGTAAAAAAGGTAAACGTTTTGCTCTTCCTAATGCAGAGATTCTTTTACACCAAGTAATGGGAGAAGCAGGGGGACAAGCTACGGAAATAGAAATCGCAGCAAAGCAGATTCTTCGTGTTAAAAAACAATTAAATCAAATTCTATCAAAACATACGGGGCAACCCATTGCAAAGATATCAAAAGAAACTGATAGAGATTTTTGGCTTACTACTGAAGAAGCAAAGACTTATGGACTTATTGACGAAATTATAAAGAATAAAAAATAATATCATGGGATTTGAGCAAACACCAAATATCTCAAACCAACCATCAAAAGAACAGCCTCCCTATCCTGGCTGGGTTCTTAAAAATGGTATTTGGAGAAACCCTCTTGAAGAAGAAAGTACCGAATCAATAGACCAAAGCAAAAAAGATTCTAATACGGAAGAACAAAAAAATGATGACGAATTAAGGTTAACAGAAAAAGAATTAAGAAAAATAAGCGATAAAGAATATCTTAATCCTGACGACCTACAAAAAAAGAAGGATCTAGAAATAAAGTATAGTACGTTAGATAAAGAAACCAAAGAAACAGAAAAAAGAGAACCAGAAAAAGAAAAGAAAGAGAAAGAAAATGAAGGTGAGAATAAAAAGGTAGAAAAGAAAGCAGAAAAAGAAAAGGAAAAAGAAATCACAAAAAGATACTATGACGAATTGGAAAAAATTAAACAGATGCCAGATAATACCGGAAAGCTTAAAAAAGAAAAGGTGGAAAAATGCTTTGAATTAATCACCGACTGGAAAGATATAGCTTATTTAGATAATTATAAAGGCATCCAAAATATTTTTTCAGAACTTAATAAGTCAAAACCATCGATATTTCTTTATGATTTGAAAAAAGCAGAAACAATTGATGAAGTTGCCATAGCTATGGCTTCAGACTATGAGAAATGGGACCTCGAAGACAAGAAAAAGCTGAAAACAATAAAAAGTTTTGTTAATAAACAATCAGAAGAAAGAAATTTTTGGTATGAACCTGATGATAGGGATAAAACTTTTAAAGATATCGCACAGATTTTAAGCCTAAAAGACATACCATTTAAAGGTAGTGTCGATGTTATTGTTGAGGATATAAAAAATCCAAATATCAAGTCGGAAGCTATAGCAAAAATATTCGAGATAAAAAAAGAAACAATTGAAGAAAAGAAAAAACTTCTAAAAGAAACAAAAGAAAAAACAACGAAAGAAAAAATACCAGATGGAGAAAAAATCAAAGAACAATTTGAGAAAATTGGTGCTTCGCCAGAAATAATGAAAATTTTTGAAAATCCTGAATCATTATCTCGGCTCTTTACTAAAGGATCTGAAATTTTAAAAAATCCAGAAATACAGAAAAAAATCCAAGAACTTCAAACCGCAATAGAAAAAGCAACAAAAGAAAAAGGAATAATCCCAGACTCTATTACTAAAGCAGCGGAGTTTATTAAAGGAGGAAAAAAGGAAAAAGAATCTCCATGGAAAACATCCTTTGGAGCCATAGGTTGGTCAATTTTATTATTTTTAGTTTTATTTGTGTTAGCCGAATTAAAAGGTATTGACTATCTTTCCGGACAAGCTACTGGTAAAAAGAAAGAAAAATAATAATTTAGGTCGAAATATTAAAGTTTAAAACAATACATAAAATGCAACAAAAAATTTTGAATAATTTACCCCCTGAAATAAAAAATACAGTTTTACAATTACATGACACGATATTAAAACGTTCGTTAATGCAAGCTTATAAAAATTTAGATAATGATAAAAAAGCAATGATGGCAGAAATATTCAATTCCAATGATGATGAACAAAAGAGTGATTTCTTACACAACTATCTAGGAGATTTGCAAGATATTATAACAAAAGAAACAAAAAAGATTACTGAGGAGATAAAAAAAGAACCCATTAGCTAGTGGGTTCTTTTTTATTATTTAAACTATTAGTTATTATTTAATCTGAGCGGCAGACCGGGCTCGAACCGGCGACCTTTTCGTTGGCAACGAAACGTTCTACCACTGAACTACTGCCGCGTTTGTTTTTATAGTAGCAATTTTTTTGTTTAACGTCAATTGACTTTCTCTAAAAATAGCTCTAATATAATGTATATAGAAGACAATAAAACTATGGACAAAAAGACTCTTTCTCAGTTAAAAAAGAAATTGGAAAAAGAACAAATCCTTCTAAAAAAGGACCTCTTGGGATTTGCTGACAAGGATAAGAAAATACCTGATGATTATGATACAAGATTTCCAGATTTCGGCGGTCGTGCTTCTTCGCCTGATGAAGATGCTAACGAAACAGAAACGTACGAAAATTTATTGGCTGTTGAATACGTACTAGAGCTTCGGCTTAGAGATGTAGGCGAAGCTTTAAAAAGAATAAAAGAAGATAATTACGGTAATTGCGAGATTTGTAAAAAAGAAATTGAATTAAACCGTTTAAAAGCTAACCCTGCAGCTAAAACGTGTTTGACCTGCAGTAATAAAAAATAAAGTAAAAAATAGGTTTTATAACTCAATACCAATTAAAATTAAAAAGCGATGGATTCATTCCACCGCTTTTTCTATTAAAAATTCATTCTTACAAATATTAAACCTATGATAATAGGATAATTAAGTAGTTATTCTTATTTCTTTACAAAAGGATTTTGGGCACCTCTCACTTCAAAATGAAGATGGCAACAGTTAGCATTCCCTGTATTGCCCATCTTTCCTATTAAATCCCCTCGGTAGACCTTATCACCTTCTTTTACTGATAATCCACTTAGGTGGCCATAAACAGTCGTAGTTCCGTTATAATGTTGAATCTTTATTAAATTTCCATAACCATGATTATATGCACCTGCCCCTTTAGCTTCAATTATAATTCCATCTGCTGCAGCATAAATAGGACTACCGCAAGAATGAATGATGTCTATGGCATTATAGTAATGGAAAATTCCTCTATTCCAACCACCAGAAGTAGGATAAAGGAAAAAACTATCTAACTCAGGCCAATCGCTAATATCAATTGTCATTGGCTTAAGACCAGAAGATACTGCCAGAGAAGTAGTTGAGGAAAGCCTTCCATTAGGGATAATAAGCTCTCGGCCAATTGTAATAGAGCCTTCATCTTTTAAATCATTAAAGATAAATATTTCGTCAACTGATGCTCTGTACTTCTTAGCTATAGAAAGTAATGTGTCTCCTTCCTTAACTGCGTGCATTACTCCAGAAACTGGAAGAATTAAAAGTTCCTGATTTGGTTTAATAATAGAGCTGGACTTTAGACCATTAGCCCATAAAATTGTATTTAAACTTATCCCAAAGTTTGCTGCAATTCTTCCTGGGGTGTCTCCTTCTTGCACAACATAGCTAGAAACTGTATAGCGCTGGGCAGAAGGTAATAAAAATTTAATTGGAGAATTAATATTTAAAAAACTATCGCCATTCACGATAATTAAAAAATTCTGTTCCTCCAAATTATCCTCTTCAAAACTACCTTCAATAATTTGACTCCCATCTGCGCTTAAGCATTCATGATAAGCATAAGCTGTCTTAGTAAATGAACTGCACCCTAAAATTGCAGGGCAGCCATCTTCTTTTATTAGTATTTCTTCTCCTTCTTTTTGAAGAAACATAATTTGGGAAGAAAGATAAGAATTACC
>CAZNBO010000018.1:0-9953 GCA_964571515.1 uncultured Candidatus Saccharibacteria bacterium | reverse complement strand
AAGCAATGCTTACAGGAGTTTCTTTTCAATTGTAATGTTCCGACTAGAGTAGGGTTTCAAACTCCTTTCGAAAATATTACCTTAGATCTAAAGGTCCCAAATTATTTTAAAGATTTGCCTGTTTTAATTGGTGGTCAATCTCAGAAAGAAACTTACAAAGATTTTCAAAAAGAAATGGATATACTAAACCAAGCGCTTTGCGAGGTTTATGTAAACGGAGATGCTAATGGTAGAGTTTTTACTTTTCCTATTCCTACGTACAATATTACAAAAGATTTTGATTGGAACAATCCTGCTTATGATGGTATTTGGAAGATGACTGCAAAATATGGAATTCCGTATTTCTCAAATTATATAAACTCTGATATGAATCCTGATGATGCTCGCAGCATGTGTTGTCGGCTTCGTTTAGACAATAGGGAGCTCTATAAGCGAGGAGGTGGGTTATTTGGATCAGCTCCGTTAACGGGCTCAATAGGTGTAGTAACAATTAATATGCCTCGTTTGGCTTATTTATCAAAAACAAAAAAAGAATTCTTTAAAAGGTTAACTCATCTAATGAATTTAGCTAAAACTAGCTTAGAAATAAAAAGGAAAGTTTTAGAAGACTGGACAGAAAAAGGACTTTATCCTTATGCTAAATATTATTTAGGTGAAATAAAAAAAAGGAGAAGTTATTATTGGGGTAATCATTTTTCTACCATTGGATTAATTGGAATGAACGAAGCTTTACTTAATTTTCTAGGAATAAACATTGGAAATAAAAAAGGAGTGAAATTTGCTAATGAGATATTAGATTTTATGCGGGACAAATTAATAGAGTATCAAGAAGAAACTGGGAATCTATATAATTTAGAAGCTACTCCGGCTGAAGGAACTTCTTATCGTCTGGCATTAAAAGATAAGAAAAAATATCCTGATATTATTGCCGCAGGAAAGGAAGAACCTTATTATACAAATTCCACTCAATTACCGGTAGATTATACCGATGATTTATTTGAAGCTTTAAATTTACAAGATTCTTTGCAAACAAAATATACGGGTGGTACTGTTTTTCATTCTTTCTTAGGAGAAGCAGTTTCTGATTCTAGTGCTGTAAAATCTTTAATTAAAATTGTCTTTGAAAAATTCCGTTTGCCATACTTTACTTTAACACCCACTTTTTCGGTTTGTCCTATTCATGGATATATAGCAGGAGAACATTTTATTTGTCCAAAGTGTACAATAGAACAACCTTGTGAGGTGTATTCTAGAGTTGTTGGGTATTTACGTCCTGTACAGCAATGGCATAAAGGAAAACAGGAAGAATTTGGGGAACGTTCCACTTTTAAAATTTAGATTATGTTATTTGGTGGTTTGCAAAAGACAACCCTAGTTGATTATTCAGGAAAAGTAGCAGCTACTATTTTTACTGCTGGCTGTAATTTTCGTTGTCCGTATTGTCATAACCCCGAATTAGTTCTGCCGGAATTAATTAAAGAACAACCAAAAATTACAGAAAAAGAAATTCTTAATTTCTTAAAAGAACACCAAAAATTATTAGAAGGAGTATGTATTACTGGAGGAGAACCTACAATTCAACCTGATTTGATAAATTTTATAAAAAAAGTAAAAGATTTGGGGTTTTTAGTAAAATTAGATACAAATGGTTCTCGCCCAGGTGTTTTGAATAGTTTAATTGAAGGAAATTTGATAGATTATGTTGCAATGGATATAAAAGCGCCGAAACAAAAATACGATCTCTTCGTTGAAGATGAAAAGATTGGAGAAAATATTGATAAAAGTATAGAATTATTAAAGCAGGATAAGGTTGATTATGAATTTAGAACAACATTAGCTCCTGATATTTTAGAAGAACAAGATATTTTAGCCATTGCTGATTGGATAAAATTTGCTCCTCGTTATTTTCTTCAGCGTTTTCAGAATAGTAAAGTTTTAAATGAGAAATTTAAAGATCTGCAACCGTGGTCAGAACAAAGAATAAAGACTGTATTAAAAAAAATAAAACCATATTTTCCTCAATGTGATATAAGATGACGCCCTCTCCTTCAAGAATGTTTCGACAATGTGGGGCGTCTTTTTTAATCGGTATAGTTTTGTCTTATTATTTTTCTTTATCTGGTATTTTCTTTTTTTCTTTTTTAATTTGTGCTTATTTCTGTTATAAGAAAAAGAATTTTATTGTTTTAATTTTGATTTTATTGGGTTTGTTATTGGGGGGATATCGATATTTTTTTATTTTTAGAGAATTAAAAAATACTGCGATTACTGAAGAGGCTCAAATAGAGATTAATACTCGAATTATTGCAGAACCTATTTTAAAAGAGAGTTATCAAAGAATTATTATTCCAAAAATTGTTATTTATACAAATAGATATCCCCGTTATAATTACGGGGATATTATAAATATTAAAGGTAGAGTTAGCCCTTTTTCTGATTTTCGTTCATATAGCTCTGTTATTATTTCTGGAAAAATGAGCTATCCTTCTATAAAAATTCTTTCCCCTGCTAAATTTTCTTTGAGAAAAGTCTCTTTGTCAATAAAAAACAAAATTGTAAGTTCTTTGCAAAAGATAATTCCTGAACCACAATCTAGTCTTCTTGTTAGTTTAATGTTCGGAGCCAAGAATAATTTAACGTCTGTTTTGGAAAAACAAATAAGAAAATGCGGTTTGTCTCATGTTATTGTCGCTTCCGGCCTGCATTTATCAATAATAACGAAAGCGCTTTCTGGTTTTCTTGATATTTTATGTATGAGCAATTCTCTTAATTTTATTTTTTCTTTTTTGTTTATATTAAGTTTCGCTTTTATGGCAGGTTTAACCCCTTCTATTATCAGAGCTGCTATTATGGCGTTTCTATTAATTTTATCCCGTTTTAGTTTTCGTCTTTATAATTCTTTTAATGCTTTGCTTTTAGCTGCTGTGATAATGGTTTGGTTAAATCCTATGATTCTTTTTTGGGATTTGGGTTTTCAACTTTCTTTTTTAGCTACTGCAGGAATAATCTTTCTTTATCCCTTATGGAAGGAAAATTCATTTTGGCAACAGGATTGGTTTAATCAAAAAGGTCAGATCATTAGAGAAACTCTTCTTTCTACATTTTCGGCTTTAACATTTGTGATTCCTTGGATTATATTTAAAACGCAAGCTTGTTCATTAGTTTCTCCAATTACCAATCTTTTAATTATTCCTTTGGTCCCTTTAATAATGATGGGTGGAATTGTAGTTGCGATTTCTTCTTTGTTATTCTATCCTTTTGGGCTCTTTTTTGGGGCTTTGCTTAATTTAATTCTTGTTTATTTTCTAAAAGTTGTTTCATTGTTTTCTTCTTTGTCTTGGTCGCAGGTTTATATTCCTTCTATTTTGCATTGGCTTATCATTCCTTATTATATTTTTCTTTTTTCTTATATTTATAAAAAACTATGAAAAAATCTTTTTTATATCTTTTATTGTTATTGGTTTTTGGAAATATTTTTACGTATTGGATTATTTTTGATTTTTTGGAAGGTTCTAGGGGTGAAGTGAGTTTTTTGTCTATTGGCCAAGGTGATGCAGAACTTGTTCAAATTCCAGCTGGTAATATTTTAATTGACGCTGGTCCTGACGCAAAAATTCTTTCTGAATTAGATAAATCCTTGTCTTTTTATGACAGAACAATTGATTTGTTTATACTCTCTCATCCTAATAGAGACCATTTTAATGGTTTGTTTGATGTATTAGAAAGATACAAGGTTAGAGCAGTAATGTTTGATAATTTGTCTTATTCTGATTCTTTGTTTCAAAAATTGCTTAAAGAATTAAAACAGAGAGATGTATTGATAATTAAAGGAATAGCTGGTACAAAAGTGAATTGGGAAAATCAAGATAGTCTTTTAGTAGTTTATCCTAAAACAATGGTTTCTTCTAAGCAAGATCCTAATAAATTTAGTTTAATAGCAAATTTGATTCTTGATAAGAATTGTTTTCTTTTTACTGGGGACATTGATTCTGCTCAAGAAAAGAAGATTTTATCTTTAATTTCTTGCCCTGTTAATAATTCTCGGATACTAAAAGTGGCACATCATGGCTCTCGTTATTCCTCTTGTACGCAATTTTTAAAAGAATTTAATCCTCAGATAGCGATTATTGAAGTAGGGGAAAATAGATATGGTCATCCTCATCCTGACGTAATTCAACGATTAACAGATATTGGCGCTCAAATATTTCGCACTGATTTAGATGGAACAATCCGTTTTAAAATCAAATAGTTGCCTAATAGTGCTTTTTATTATACAATAAAAACATATTAAATATTTAAATTTTTTTAATATTATGCGTTTTTGGATAGAAAATACACCGCAACAGGTTAATAAAGAAATATCCCTATATGGTTGGGTAGATTCTCGAAGAGATCATGGGAAAATTATTTTTATTGATTTGCGTGATAGAACAGGTAAAGTGCAGGTTGTTTTTTCTCCTGATAAGAAAGAGGTATATGAATTAAGTAGTAAACTTCGCACAGAATGGGTTATCGAGATAAAAGGGATTGTTAAAGCTCGACCAACATCAATGGAAAATCTTAAAATTCCAACCGGTAAGGTAGAAATTGAAGCAACTGGTTTGAAAATATTAAGCGAAGCACTTACTGCGCCGTTCGATTTATCAAGTGACGGCAAAAACATTAAAGAAGAAGTACGTTTAAAATATAGGTATTTGGATTTGCGTCGTAAGCGTTTAAGTAAAAATCTTGTTTTTAGGCATAAAATAATCAAATTTATTCGTGATTTTCTTTCGGATGATGGTTTTGTAGAAGTGGAAACTCCTATTTTAACTAAATCTACTCCTGAAGGAGCTCGTGACTATATTGTTCCTTCTCGTTTAGAACCTGGAAAATTTTATGCTTTGCCACAAAGCCCGCAGCAATACAAACAATTATTAATGGTTGCTGGGCTTGAAAGATATTTTCAAATTGCTCGTTGTTTTCGTGATGAAGATACTCGTGGGGACAGACAACCTGAATTTACTCAATTGGATTTGGAAATGGATTTTCCAACTCAGGAAGATATTTTAAGTTTAATAGAAAATTTATTTAAACAATTAATTGAAAAGATTTATCCTGAGAAAAAAATTAAGGAATTTCCTTTTCCGCGTATTAGCTATAAAGAAGCAATTGAAAAATATAAATCAGATAAACCAGACTTAAGAAAAGATAAAAACAATCCTAATGAATTAGCTTTTGCTTTTGTTGTTGATTTTCCTCTTTTTGAAATGAAAAAAGAAGAAAAGAAATGGGGAGCTGTCCATCATCCATTTACAAGACCTAAACTAGAAAAAGACGAAACGATTGAACAATTAATAGAAAGAATTAAAAAAGATCCAGGCAAGCCATTTGCCGATCAATATGATTTTGTTTTAAATGGTTATGAGGTTGGTGGCGGTTCTTTAAGAATTCATGAATCAAAATTATTGGAAACCATTTTTGAAATATTGGGACATAAGTCAGAAGACATTACAGAAAAATTTGGCCATTTATTAAATGCGTTTAAGTACGGAGTTCCTCCTCATGGAGGAATTGCATTGGGGCTGGATAGAATTGTGATGGTTTTAGAAAACGAACCGAGTATTAGGGAAGTGATTGCTTTTCCTAAAACAGGAGATGGGAGAGATTTAATGATGAATGCTCCATCAGAAGTGGATGATAAACAATTAAAAGATCTTCATATCAAGACTTTAAAATCTTAACTTTAAAATCTTAAATTTTTGTGATATAATGCTATCTGGGTCTTGCCGGATTAAGGAACGATTCAGGACAAATTGGTTTTTAAGGGAACTCAATGTTTTTTGTCCTGTTGGGCAAAAAAACGAGTACCCACTTGACTATTAGCTGATTCGACCTTAGTTGCGGGTAGGACCCGCTATTTACTTCAATTTTCAATTATTAATATATTACTTAACATGTCACGAGTTTGCTCAATATGTGGAAAAAGTTATCAAAATGCTACTAGATATAAAAAAGTGCATTCTGCTTATAATCCAACCTCTAAACATCGTCAATATCCTAATTTGCAATGGTTTAGGATGCCAGACGGGAAAAGAGTGAAGGCTTGTACTCAATGTCGCAAGCGTCTTTCAAAAACAATTTAACTTTTATATATACACTGTGGAATCTAAAAAAGAACAGTCGTTAGTTTTAATTAAACCAGATGGGGTACAGCGTGGTTTAATTGGGGAAATTATTAAACGTTATGAACAAACAGGATTAAAATTAGTTGGTTTAAAATTTCTTGTGCCGACAGTTGAATTAGTGGAAAAACATTATTTAGTTGATCCAAATTGGAGAATAAAAACCGGAGAAAAATCAATTAAGGCTTATAAAGACAGAGGTTTAGAACCGCCTGATGTTGATCCTGAAAAAAGCGGAGAGCGAGTTTTAGGAAATTTAAAAGAGTATTTAACAGTTGGTCCAGTAGTAGCAATGGTTTGGCAGGGAATGAATTCAGTAGGAATTATTAGAAAGATTACTGGCAGTACAGAACCTTTAGTTTCTAGTGTTGGTACTATTCGTGGAGATTTTACTATTGATGCATATAAAATAGCTGATGTTGATGGCAGGGCTACAAGAAATTTAATTCATGCCTCAGGTTCTGTAGAAGAAGCGCAAAAGGAAATTGATTTATGGTTTAAGAAAGATGAATTAATAAATTATCGTTTAGTAAATGAAATGATTCTTTATGACGTTAATTTAGATGGAATTTTAGAATAAAAGACAATAAAAATAAAAGTAGATAAACAAAAATGCCTCGGCTGCTGAGTGTGTATAAATCTTTGCCCCGAGATTTTTAAATTAAAAAATGGAAAATCAAAAATTAAAGAAAAGATTGATTTGAAAAAACACGAAAATTGTATTAAAGAAGAAATTGATTCCTGCCGCATTCAAACATCTAGTCGATTTCTAGAATTTTTTGTTAAGATGATTTTTGTTTTATTATTATTATTCGCTTTTAATAAATTTATTTTATCTATAAAGGAGACAATAGTTTGACAAATACTCCATAGGGGTGTACATTCTAGAATAGATAAAAAGAACAAGTTAAATATATGAGAAAGAATACAACAACTCAACGTTTAAATATTATTAAAGGTCAAATTGATGGATTGATCAACCTTATAGAAAAAAAAGAAAACTGCTGTAAGATAACAGAGCAATTTTATGCGATTAATGCTGGTACGAGGAAAGTAATTGAAATGTATTTTAAGGACAATCTATCCTCTTGTTTAAAAACCATTACTCCTAAAAAGAGAGAGACTATCGAATTTTTACTAAAAGAAATAATCAAAAATAAATAATTTTTTATGCTGGGTTTGATTATAACTGATGAAAATTTTTCAGAAGAAGTTTCTAACAGTCAAAAGCCGGTTTTAGTTGATTTTTGGGCAGAATGGTGTATGCCTTGCCAAATGATAACTCCAATTATTCAAGAGATTGATAATGAATTTGGTGAAAAAATAAAAGTAGGAAAACTTAATATTGATGAAAACCCTTTAATTTCTGCTACTTTTTCTGTAGATGCAATTCCTACATTAATTTTATTTAAAAATGGAAAAATATTTCAAAGATTTATTGGAGTTCAACCGAAAGAAACTATTGTAGAAGCTATTAATTCTATTATAGAAAATAAAGACTAAAAAAGTGAATGTTATGAGAAAAAAAATTAAAAAAATTACTATTTTACCAGGAATAAATAAATTTGGTGAAAAAGAAAATTTTAAAAAAATCGATATAAAAAAAGGAGATATAGTAACTATTGTTGGTTATACAGGAGCAGGCAAAAGTCAATTTCTTTATGATATAGAAAGATTAGCCCAAAGAGACACAAAAAGTAGACGGAAAATTTTAATTAACGATAAAGTTCCTGATAAAGAAATGAGGTTTAACCCAAAGAGGAAATTAATTGCTTCATTGTCACAAAGTATGAATTTTCTAACAGATATATCTGTTAAAGATTTTTTGCAATTACACTTAGAATCTCGCGGAATAAAGTATAAGAAAGGACTAATTGAGCAAGTAATAAAAGAAGCAAATAAAATTACTGGTGAAGCTATTTCCCCTCAAACAAATCTGTTGAACTTGTCTGGTGGGCAAAGCAGAGCCCTAATGATATCTGATGTGGCTAATGTTAGTATCTCGCCAGTCATTTTAATTGATGAAATAGAAAATGCTGGTATTAAAAAAGAAGAAGCAATCAGAATTTTGGTAAAAGAAGGAAAAATTATTTTAATTGCTACTCATGATCCTTCTTTAGCATTAAATTCTAATAAAAGAATTATTATCAAAAATGGAGGTATCGTCAAAATTTTAGAGACTACTTTAAAAGAAAAAAGTATTGCTCATTACCTTAATTGGATAGAAAACTACAACTTAGGTATAAGAGAGGATATAAGAAAAGGTAAAGAAATTAAAAATGTAGGAATATATTGTAGACCAATCAAATTAAAAAAATAACAGCCATATATATGAAATTTGTAATTTTTGCCGGAACACCAGGTTCAGGTAAAACAAGTGTAGTTAAATACATAATTCAAGAGCTTAAAGATGACCATAAATTATTCTTTGCTAAGTTTGATTGTTTGCGAACAACAGATGACGAACGTATTGCTAAAGAATATAAAATTCCTGTTGTTAAAAAATTAGCTGGAGAACTTTGTCCTGACCATTATACAGCTTTAGAAATCCCAAAAATAGTTAAGGAAAACAAAGATAAAGATATTATTATTGTAGAAACTGCTGGTTTATGTCTTCGCTGTTCACCATATGTTAAAGAAGGATTGGGGATTAATGTTTTAGATATTACCTCGGGAGATCCTTTCCGTTATGGCCCAATTTTAACTCAAGCGGATATTGTAGCTATTAGTAAAGGTGATTTAATTTCACAGGCAGAGAGAGAAATTTTTAGGGCAAAGGTTTTAAAAGTTAATCCTAAAGCAAAAATAGTAGAAGTAAATGGACTTACGGGAGAGGGTGCGATTGATGTTATAGAGTTTATAAAAAAAACTCCTAATATTAAAAATGAAAGATTTACATTGAAACATTCCATGCCTTCAGCAATTTGTGGGTATTGTTATGGAAACAAAATTATTGATGAAGAAAAAGTACATGAGAGATACCTAGCAGGTAAAAAATTAAAAAATTTAGTTCCTAATTTAAACTGCGGAAAATGTGGGTTTAAATCTTGTAATGAGTTTATTAGAGCAGTACTAGATGGAAAAGCGAAAAAAGAACAATGTCCGTTTATTAAAGAAGAAGGTCGTAAATAAAAATAACAAAAAAATAATTATGCCTTGGGTTGATCAAAATAAATGTAATGGCTGTAAGGCCTGTGTTAATATATGTCCCGTCGGAGCTATATCTATAGAAAATGGCAAAGCCATTATAGATCAGGAGAAATGTATACATTGTGGAAAATGTTTAAATATTTGTCCACAGGGAGCAATTCGCCCAAATTCTGAGAATTCAAATTTGAGAGAACATAGACCTAATGGTTCTGGGGAAGGATTTGGTTTTGGCAGAAGAAGAGGGATGGGAGGTTATAACCATTAATTAATATATTTTTAATAAAATATATTTTGAAATATGACAGAAGAGAAAAAAGAATGTGAAGAGTTACTTAAGAAATTTCGTAACCATGCAAAGAAAAATGGTTTTCATTTAAATCCGGATCAAAAAATAGTAGATTCCTTAATTAAAACATTAGTAAAACGAGAAAAAAAATACGGCAAGAAATATTGTCCTTGTCGTCGAGTCAAAGAAATTAGGGAAGAAGATGATAAAATTATCTGTCCTTGCGTCTATCATAAAAAAGAGATTGAAAGAGATGGACACTGTCATTGTTTTCTATTTGTAAAATAATTTTGAAAATATGAAGAAATTTAAGATAAATAAATTAAAATGCGCCGGATGTGGAGCCTGTATTA
>CAZNBO010000017.1:0-10692 GCA_964571515.1 uncultured Candidatus Saccharibacteria bacterium | reverse complement strand
TATCAGATGATAAAATTCAAGAAATAACTGAAGATTTAAGAAAATCAAATCAAGCAAAAAATCATTTCTACGAGCAATCCTTGAGGGTTTTAAGGAAAGAATACGACCAGATTGAAAATAGGACAAGCAAAATGTTTGATTTACAACTTGATGGCAGTATTACTAAGGATATGTTTGATAAAAAGCTAAAGGAATATAAAGAAAGGCAAGCAGAATTAAATGAAGAAATACAAAAATATGCTGATGCTGATGAAAACTATTATATTACCGCAAATACAGTGCTTAACCTTGCTAAAAGAGCTTATAAAATCTTTGAAAGTTCTGAAGTTAGCGAAAAAAGGCAATTGTTGAATTTCTTACTTCAGAACCCTCAGCTGAAAGCTAAGAAGCTAATGTTTAAACTAAAAACACCGTTTGATACGGTGCTTCAAGCGAACAAGTGTTCTAATTTGCTCCGCGGGTAGGACTCGAACCTACAACCATCACGTTAACAGCGTGCCGCTCTACCATTGAGCTACCGCGGAATGTATCAATTATACTACTATACTACTATTTTTTTGATTTATCAAATAAATTGTTGGTTTTAGCGGCTATTGGACCTTTAGATTTAGAATAAAGCGATTTTTTCCTTTTGTTATATGGGACTTCTGCTGGTGAAGATAAAAATTCTACTGCTATCTGACAGATATGCATATCAGAATATAGAGCTACCGGTAGATTAGATTGATTGCTAATTTCCAATGTTAAAGTTCCTTCAAACCCAGGATCTATAAAACCAGCTGTATGCACTAAGATTCCCATTCTAGCTAAAGTACTTTTACCTTCTACTTTTAAAACAATGTTATCTGGCACTTTTACATATTCTTTAGTACTAGCTAAAATAAAATTATTGGGATGAAGAATAAAAGCCTCCCCTGCTCTTACCTTTTTAGTAATAATAAAATCCTTATCAGGTAATCCTTTTTTAGTATCCAAAAGAGATTGCTTGGAAATATCAAATATTTTAAAAATCGATCCTAATTTCAAATCAATAGAAGCAGGACCTATTTGGTTTTTACTCAAACTTGGATTAAAAACAAGCTTTTTATTTTTTATTACTTTTTTTATATCTCTGTCTGAAAGAATCATAAATTATGTTTGAATGTTTAAAAGCGTAAAAGTTTAAAGTTTAAAAGCTGCCGGGCTTGGATTCGAACCAAGATAAACAACTTCAGAGGCTGTTGTCCTACCATTAGACGACCCG
Source organism: uncultured Candidatus Saccharibacteria bacterium (assembly GCA_964571515.1). GTDB lineage: Bacteria > Patescibacteriota > Minisyncoccia > UBA6257 > UBA6257 > DAOVIY01. The sequence continues at coordinate 9,449 of CAZNBO010000017.1, read as the reverse complement.
GCAATAATTATTAGAGCTCCTGGCTAATGCATATTTCAAAAGGCAATGTAGGAATTGGAGTTCTTCTCAGTTGTATTTGAATTTCAACAAATCTTCCTAATAATTTTTCTAGATAGGGAGTATCAAAGAACTCAGCTTGCTTAAACAATGTTGTCATTTCCTCAGAAGTTGTATCTTTTTCCAATAGTTTTCCTAATGTAGGTGAAATCTTTAACAATAATATCTTCCTCAAATAGTTTAATACCTCTTTATTAAAAACTTCTAGATCATATCCTTCATCATATATCTTATTAATAAATTCCAACGCTTTCTCTTTATTCTTCTTTCCTAAATGATCGATAAATCTTTTTACTTTTTCAAAATTAATAGCCCCTACTGATTCCTCAACCGCCTTCTTTGTAATGTTTTTTCCCGTCACTAAAGATATCTGTCCTAATAATGATTCTGCGTCACGCAATCCCCCTTCAGAATATAAAGATATTAATCTCAATGCTTCATCTTCATATTCTATCTTTTCTTGTTTACAGATATAAACAAGACGCTTGATACTATCATCTAAATTCAATTTTTTAAAATCATAGCGCTGAACCCTAGAAAGAATCGTCGCAAGCAATTTATCAGGTTTTGTTGTTGCTAAAATAAAAACTACATATTCTGGCGGTTCTTCTAATGTTTTTAACAAAGCATTAAACCCTTCTTTAGTAATTTGGTGCGCTTCATCTATTATAAAAACTTTGTATTTTGAATTTATTGGAGGAAATTTAATGTTTTCTCTTAAAGAACGGACATCTTCAATGCCACGATTAGAAGCAGCGTCTATTTCTATCAGATCCATAGAATGCCCAGCATTAATCGCCAAACAAGATTCACATTTATTACAAGGTTCAAACTCATTAGGTTTTCTATTCTGACAATTCAAGGCTTTAGCTAATAAACGTGCAACTGTTGTTTTACCAACTCCGCGAGGACCAGAAAAAAGATACGCATGAGCAATTTGCCCTTGCAAAAGAGCATTAGACAAGGTCTTCATGATATTTTTTTGATTGATCACTTCAGAAAAAACCTTAGGACGATATTTACGATAAAAAACAAGTTGGGCCATAATTTTTATATTGTAACAGAAAACAGAACAGTTTAAAAGTCTATTTTTTGTCTTTAAAAACTAGATATTTATATCCAAAAAAATTTATTAAAGTGGTAAATCCAGCTGCAGCTAATGCGCTAATATTGGCCCAAACATAAGGAGAAATGCCACCAACTGGACCTATTGTATTTACTAATATGGACGCAACTCCTATATTAACACCGAATGCCATTAAGCTAATTATAAAAAACTTAGAAAATTCTTTTTTCTCCAAACTCTTTCCTTTTTTAAATGTCCATCTTTTATTCCAGATATAGCTATTAGTAACACCACATGTAAAAGAAATAGCCTTAAAAACTGAATAATAAATACCAGAAGTTATTCCTGTTGAGAACATTAATAAATTTAAAACACCGAAGTCAATTCCGGTATTAAGAACTCCGACTAAAAGAAATTTTATAAATTGAATTGATAACACAATAAACTATTTATATCCTTTGCGTATTTCTTCTTCAATCTCATTACGTGGACGAGCATATTTTAAAGAAGAAAGTTTCTTTAAAGATTCTAACTTACTTAAATCCGAATCAATTGGTTCACTTATTTTTATATTAAATGCCCGTGAAACCTGACCTTGAATCGTTAATTTAATATATGAATTAAAATTATCAAGATTTATTAAATCATAAGCGCTAAAAACAGGAGCAAAATATTTAGCCAAAAATTCAGAATCTTCGTTTCCTACACGAAAAGAAATAATTGTGCCAACATTACCAAAAACAGATTTAAGAATTGGCTCTTTTAATTGACCTAAAAACTGATTAGCAACAGTTAAATTAAGATGATATTTTCTTGCTTCTGAAAAAATTGTGGAAATAGTATCAGTTGTAATATTCTGAAATTCATCAATATAAAGATAAAAGTCTTTTCTTTGATCTTCGGAAATATCTACACGAGAGAATGATGCCATCATCAATTTTCCTACAATAATCATCCCTAAAAGATAACTATTTATATCCCCTAACAATCCCTTAGAAAGATTAATGATTAAAATCTTTTCTTCGTCCATAACTTTTCTAAAATCAATGGACGATTTCTTTTGACTGATAATAGGCCGCACTAAATCATTAGCCAAGAAAGGATTAAGTTTAGAGTTGATGTAAGGGGCAACATTGGCCAATGCCAATTCTCCACCTGCTTTTTCTGCTTCTTTCTCCCAGAATTCTTTTACCATAGGATTAGGAGTTTTTTCTAATAATGATTTACGAAAATCAGGATTGATTAAAATACGAGGAACATCACCTAAAGTATAAGTCTCTTCGGTATCATCGAGCAGAAGAAGTAATGCGTTACGAAAATATTGTTCAAAAACAGGACCTCCTACTGTTTTTAGATCATATAGTTTATCTAAAATCTCAAGAAGTTCATTAGTTACAAAAGATTTCTGAAAAGGATATCGTTTATCCCATTCAAGCATATTTAAACCAAATGATCTTTCAAAATCTCCTGGATTAAAATAGATAACATCCTTATACCTTGATTCGGGTATTAATCCCATTAGATATTCAGCAGTATCCCCATGAGGATCAATATAACAAGCACCTTTTCCAGCAGCAACATCCTGAATAAACATATTCTTCATTAGAGAAGTTTTACCTGTTCCTGTCTGACCAATTATATAAACATGACGACGTCTATCTTCATCTAATATCCTAGCTTCTTTTTCTTCTCTCTGAAAAAGATTTATTCCTAAAACTGTTCCTTTTTCAGACAAATTCAAAGGTGCTGGAGCACTGCGAGCATTTAACCATTTCAACCTAGAATTTTCCAAAAAAGGATGAGGAAAATGAAATATAGTAGCAACCTCTGAAGAATTCAACAAAACCGCTTTTTTCTTTCTAAAAAGCCTAAAAGAAAAGTCATAAACTAATTTTTTTAACCCTTTTTTTGTCTTTATCTTTCTAATTGATAAACTATTTCCAATTGGATTAGAAAAAGGACTAAATGAAGCCTCTAAATGAGATAATAACTCTTGAGCGCGTTCTTTTGTAGGCGCTGATGTTAATAAACGAGCATTAAAAAAGAAAAGTGGAAATTGAGATTTTTCATCAATTAATTTAATCAAATTTTCATCAACTGGCTTAGGTTTTAAATCTTTATTTGATTCTTTTTTTAACGAATCTTTTATAAATAAAGAAGGTTTTAGTATTGCTTGATTTAAGCTCTTACCTTCTAAAAGGGCTTTTTTAATATCGACAAATTTCTTTTTCATACCAATAGTATCTGGCTTTATTACAATCTGAAAAGCCGCTCCTTCACCTTGTGGAATTATCTTAGTAAAAGCGTTAACAATAGTTGTTAACGGATCTTGATCAAAAGATTTAAATGTTTTGATGGGTAAAGCAAATGGTTCTTTTAAAGCAAATTCTGAGCCAACAACTTTTCCTTGTGGAGAAAAAATAGTATAGTCGTTAACTGATTCAATTTTGGCGTAAGGGAATAAAGACGAAAGTGTTTTTTCAAAAAATTCTGCATCCTTCTTTGAGCAAGCAGCATAAAAACAGATTTCCTGAGAACTATTATGTACTGCTATCTCAAAAATGATTTCCTTTTTATACTTACTTAAACTCTCTAAAGCCTGCTCAAAAACAGAAACAAAATCAATAAAAGTTTTTTGTTTTTCTTGTTCTGTTGACGAAAGATCACGCGGAATTGTTATAAGAAACAATTGGTAATTTAAACTTTTTTTAATTTCCAAATGGAAAAACTTTTTTCTCATAAAGAAAAACAAAAAAAAGGATAAAACTAAAACGAATAATATGATTATTAAAGGCATCTTTAAATTAATTTTTTGTTTTTTAATTCTTGATAATATTTATCTGCTAAAGAATCACGCAATTTATCAATTAAAAAAGCATTACCACTTTTCAACGCAGTGGATACAGCTTTTGGAATACTCTCTTCCATTGCTATGTCTACAAGTTCAGAAAGTTTAATATTGGCCTCTTCTCTAACTGAATCAGAAGATTTATCGGTTTGAGAAACAACTTGAGAAGGAAAAGGCACTTTCATTCCTGTGTCAGGCTTTAAAACATCTATGCCAGGAGGCATTTCCTTTAAAGAATCTTCCATCCTTTCTTGAATAGTTTCAGCAACTAATTCCTTTTCCTCAGGAGCAGACAATCCTTGTCGGTCTAATTGCTCTTTTTTAACTTGTATTCTCTCTTTAATTAAATCTAATTCTGTTTTTTCCATTTGAATATATTATACCATGTTCTAATTCGACAAATAAACTTTTGGAAGATACCGACAATCTATGTATTCTAAATTATTAAAATTATCGTTTGTCTTCTGTTCTTTAATCCCTGATACTATTTTAAGAACTTCTGAAAAATCATCGCTTAGATTATAAAGAACGTAAAACCCTTCATTAGCAACTATCTTCAAGTTTGAAAAACTTTCTTCTTTAATCTCAAGAAAATCAATTGAAACAGGGCTCTCTTCACTTTTAGCAAGAATAAATATTTTATCAAGTTTCTTTAATTTATCTCTGGAAATAATTTTATCACCCAAAGACATCTTTTCACTTCTAATAAATACAATTTGGTTAATAAAAGAACCTTGCGTTTCCAAGGCTTTTTCAAAAATTACTCCATTTTTATCCATATAATAACAATCCCTATCATCGCCTAACAAGAAAGGCTCTTCTTCATTTAATAAAACAGTTTTATATTGATCACATAATAAAAAATCAATAATTCTTTGTTTAATATTAATGGTTAAAATTCCTGTTTTAATATCTAAATCCATATCCATTTTTTCTATCTCTGGATGTTGTTTAAGAATAGTGTTTTTTAAATTAGAAAAAACAAAAGATATATAGCTTTTGTTATTATCAAGATACTGAGGAAAAATTTCATAAATTAAAAAGGGCGTAAAATGGGAATTATTTTGCTCAAGAATTAATTCAATTTTCTTAGAAAAATTCTGATTAAATCCTTCTGTAGTTATTTCTTTTATTTGAAAATACGGAGAAAGAAAAATAAACCAATAGACAAGGGTTAAAAAAGAAAAAATAAAAAGGATAATAAAAAATATTTTAACTCTCAGCCAATAAATTCTTGAGGTATGGCGAGTTCTTCTCATAAAATTTACTATTAAGAAATGACTTTTATTCCATTTGTATAACGCCAAAGAGCTTTAGGAATTTTTATCTTTCCATCTTTCGTTTGGTAGTTTTCAATAATCGCTATTATTATTCTTCCCATCGCAAAAGCAGTACCATTTAAGGTGTACACCAATTCATTTTTAGATGTCTTTTTATTTTTGAACTTAATATTTAATCGCCTAGATTGAAAATCCGTACAATTAGACGTTGAATGAGTTTCGCGATATTGGCCTTTACCATTATCCTGTCCTGGAAGCCAAGCCTCTATATCATATTTCGCTACAGCAGGATCGCCTAAATCACCTGAACAAATTTGTAATACCTGATAAGGAATCTTTAAATTTTTCATCATTTCTTCTTCCATAGAAAGAAGAAAATCATGTTCTTTTATCGCGTCTTCTGGTTTAGAGAAGATAAACATTTCTATTTTATCAAACTGATGAACACGTAAGATACCTTTTGTATCTTTACCATAGGAACCAGCTTCTCTCCTAAAACAAGAAGAAAAAGATACGTAACGACGAGGCAAATTCTCTTCTTCAAAAACTTCGTTCATATGCATTGGCCCAATCATCTGTTCTGAAGTTCCAACTAAATAAAGTTCGTCTTTTGGTAAATAATACACATCTTCTGCCCCCCTATCTAGATAGCCCATTCCCCAAAAAGGCTCTGGCTTTATTAAAACTGGAGGAATTATAGGGACAAATCCTTTCTTCGTTAATTTATCAAAAACAAATTTAATTAAAGCAATTTCTAATATTGCTGCTCCTCCTTTTAAAATACCAAAACGAGAGCCTGATATTTTAGATGCTCTTTTTGTATCAATAATATCTAATTTTTCTCCTAATGAAAAATAATCTTGCGGAGTAAAGTTAAATTTTGGTTTCTTTCCAACTTGCCTTATAACCACATTGCCCCTTTCATCTTTTGCTTCAGGAACATAATCCAAAGGAGGGTTTGGAATAAGGCTCATTGTTTGTTTGTATTCTTTTTCCACTTGCTCTAATTCTTTTTCTTTACCAGATAAAAAGATTTTTACATCTTTTAAAACTTTCATTATCCCCTCTTTGTTTTTCTCTCCGGTAATCTTTTTTTCAGCAGTATTCTTTTTTGCTCTCACTTTTTCTATTTCTTGTAATAGATCCCTCTTTTTTTTATCCAATTCCAAAACTTTATCCACTAAAGAAATATCAGCGCCTTTTTTGCTAATACCCTGTTTAATCTTTTCTGGTTGTTCTCTAATAAGTTTAATATCCAACATATATTTAATAAAATTATTTGTTCCTAGGCTTCATAAATGGAAAAAGAATTACTTCTTTTAATGAAGACGAACGTGTTAAAACTGTTACTAATCTATCGATTCCAATGCCTAAACCTGCTGTTGGCGGCATCCCATACTCCAATGCTTCAATATAATCAATGTCTTGTGGATGAGCTTCTATATCACCTTTTTTCTTTATTTCCGCTTGCTTTTTAAACCTTTGTTTCTGATCTATTGGATCATTTAATTCTGAAAAACCATTTACTATTTCAGAACCAAAAACAATCAATTGAAAACGCGCTGTTTTGTCAGGGTCATCAGCTTTTTTCTTTGCTAATGGCGATATTTCCAAAGGATGATCTATAACAAAAGTTGGTTCTATGATTTTACCACGTAATTTTTTAAAAATTCCATCTGCTATTTTTTCTTTAGAATCCTTTTTGTCTACAATAGCACCCAATGATTTTGCTTTTTTTAACCATTTTTCTTTACTATCATTAAAATTTAATCCCGTTTCTTTTTCTAAAAATTTCTCAAAGCCAATTTTTTCCCATCTTTTTTTAAGAAAAACTTTTGCATCAGGAATATCATTTTTAAATTTCTTTGCTAAAGATTGAAATAATTCTTCAATTAATTTCATTAAATCTTCCCTGGTTTTATATGCACTGTATAACTCCAGCATAGTAAACTCAGGATTATGTTCTCTATCCATTCCTTCGTTTCGAAAACATTTTCCAATTTCATAAATATTTTCAAATCCTCCAACAATAAGCCTCTTTAGATATAATTCTGGTGCTATCCTCAAATAGATTTTCATTTTTAATGCTTCTAATCTCGTGACAAAAGGATTAGCAAAGGCTCCTCCATATAAAGGTTGTAAAATTGGTGTTTCTACTTCTAAATATTCTTTCTTATTCAAAAATTCTCTTATTGAAGAAATAATTCTGCTACGAAAAACAAATTTATTCTTGACTTCTTCATTTTCCAATAAATCAAGATAACGTCTGCGAAAACGTTCTTCTGCATCTTCCAACCCATACCATGCTTTTGGTAATGGCCTTAAGCTCTTAGATAATAATTTAAAATCTCTAACTTCTAATGTCTTTTCTCTTCTTTTTGTCTTAAAAAGAATCCCTTGAATTTCTAAAAAATCTCCTAAATCAAAGAAATTCTCAAAAAATTTCATTTTATCCTTACCGAGTTTATCTTGCTTAAACAAAAGTTGAATCTTTTCGGTTTGATCTTTAATGTCCACAAAGATAGCACCACCATGCCCTCTAATTCCCCAAATTCTTCCTGCTAAAATAATCTTTTTTTTAGCGCGAGACCATTTAGAAAAATTATCCAATGCTTGGATAATAGAAAACTGACGATGAGTTTTTTCAGGATAAGGATCAATACCTAATTTTCTCAATTTTTTAAGCTTTTCTATTCGTTCTTTTATTAAATCAGATAACATAAATTCAAGATATCTTTAATATCTTATATTTTACATCACCTTGGGGTGTATTTACAAGTAATATATCATCTTTCGCATGGCCTAAAAAAGCTTTTCCCAAAGGTGATTCATTAGAAATCCTACCTTCTATTGGTTTAGCTTCATGCGACCCAACAATAGTAAATACTTTATTATTGATAGGTTGAGTTAAACTTTTTATCTCAATTGTTGAACCTAATTGTACAGTATGGGTATTAGAAGAACGACGAATGATGGAAGCGTCTTTAAAAAATATCTCTAATTGCAAGATTCGTGTTTCTAGGACTGATTGCGTTTCTTTCGCTTCTTGATATGCTGCATTTTCTGATAAATCACCTAATTCTTTTGCTTCCTGAAGCATTTGGGCAATTTCTTTTCTTTTTATGGTTTTTAATTCACCTAATTCTCTTTTAAGAGCTTTATATGCCTCAGATGTAATATAATTTTTATTCATATTTCTCGTTATTTATTATTTGTTGTCCATTTATTCTATTGTCCCAATACCACTGCAAAACATCTTCAATTATTGGTAAGGTAGCAACTGTCCCGCTCGACGGAACTTCTATCAAAACAAAGACGACAATTTCTGGATCCTCATAAGGCGCATAAGCTCCAAAAAGTGCATTGTATTTTTCCTCTCCTTCTGAAATAAATTTCGGGGAACCACTTTTTCCTGCAACTTGAAAAGGAAGATATTTTAAAGTCATTGCTGTTCCTGAATTTATCACTTCCCTCATTCCTTCTTGAACTACCTTTAAATTTTGTTCGGAAACGTTTAGTTGCGTAACTTTAATATTTTTTGTTTGTTTCACTAAATGCGGCTGCATTAAAATACCGTCATTAGCAATAGTAGATATATAAGCAGCCATTTGTAACGGTGTCAAGAGAAGACCACCTTCTCCGATAGAAACATTATAAGTATCCCCTAATTTCCAAGTCGGATCATTTGGTCTATTTTCTTTCAACCATTTAATACTAGGTAATACTGATTGAACTTCTCCAAATAAATCAATTCCTAATTTCTTATCAAGACCAAAAGCTAACCAATATTTTCTAATCTTTGCCAAACCTAAACCAGAAATATCTTTCCAACCACCACCTATAGCCCAAAAGTAAACATTACATGATGTGGCAATTGCTTTTCTCATATCAACCCACCCATTATCTCTCCAATCATTAAAAATATATTTTTGTTTAGGGTCATAAGGGCTTGTAATAACTATCTTCCCTTCAGTAAATATCTCAAGATTAGGATCTATTAAATTCTCTTCTAAAGCAGCCAAAGCCATGAGCGGCTTAATCACTGACCCAGGATGATAAAGACCCCCTATAACACGGTTAAAAAGAGAAAGTGAAGAACCTTGGAGATATTCATTTATTAATTGACGAGGAGAACCTTTTGTAAAAACATTCGGATCAAAACTCGGCAGACTTACTAAAGATAAGATTTCTCCTGTTT
>CAZNBO010000016.1:0-10904 GCA_964571515.1 uncultured Candidatus Saccharibacteria bacterium | reverse complement strand
AATTGTAATCGAAAACCTACATTTTTGAAAAATTACTGTGATGAGTGCTTCAGTAAATTTGTTATGTGTTTTGCACATTGAAAACTTCTATGGTACAATGTCTATATGGATAAAATAGAATTGAGAAAAAAAGCAACAATTCTTAGGAAACAAGGTAAAACATACTCCGAGATTCAGAAAGAATTAAAAGAACAAATACCAAAGAGCACACTTTCATATTGGTGCAAAAATATTGTTTTACCAAAAGAATATCAAAAAAGAATTCAAAAAATAGTTCTAAATAATGCAGAAAAAGGACGTAAAATCGCATTAATAGTAAATAGAATTAAAAGAAAAAAATATATTCAATCAATTACCAGTCGCAACACACATCTCACAAAAGTATTTAAAAATCGAGATGTAGGAAAAATTGCTCTTGCGATGCTATACCTAGGTGAAGGATCGAAATATCGAAGAGGATCGTTAATGCTCGGTAATTCAGATCCATTTATTATAAATTTATATATGTATTTATTACGATATTGCTACAATATTGACGAAAATAAATTACGTTGTACTCTTCAATGTCGAGCTGATCAAAATATTAAAAAATTAGAGAAATTTTGGTCACATATTACGAAAATTCCTTTATCACAATTTTATAAAGCTAGAATTGATCCTAGAACAATAGGTAAACCTTCTAAAAAATTAGATTATAAAGGAGTATGTCGTATAGATTATTTCTCCTCCGAGTTATGTATAGAAATAAAACAAATTCCTAATATAATTTATAAAGGGCCCATATTCTAGTGGTAAAATACCTCTATGGCATAGAGGCGTCGTGGGTTCGACTCCCACTGGGTCCACTAAAAATTAGGGCAGTTAGCTCAGTTGGTTAGAGCGCTTGGTTTACATCCATGAGGCCAGAGGTTCGAGTCCTCTACTGCCCACTTAATTTATCGGTTTCTTTACTTTAAAAATTTATTATGATAAACTAAAAATCTAGAATGGGCCGAGGTAGCTCAGTGGTAGAGCAGTAGTTTGAAGAACTACGTGTCCGGTGTTCGATTCACCGTCTCGGCACATAAACTTTAAAAATTAAAACAATTAATGTATTCTCTAAAAAAAGATAATTTAATCTCTCTTCCCTCAATTGGATCTTTTGTTGAGGCATTTATTTTAGAAAAAGAAAAAAGAGCCTTATTTATAGACTTGTCTCCTTATGGTACAGGGATTATTCAAGGAGCTAATTATTTAGATACAAAAAGCTATATAAAAAAACTGGAAATAGGCGCAAAAGTCCTAGTAAAAATTCTTGATTGGAATAACGAAGAAGGGTTAATAGAAATGGCCTTGCAAAATCTAGAAAAAGAAAAAGCATGGAAAAAAATAAAAGAAATGAAAAAAGACGACGAAACTCTCACATTATTAATTTCAGAAGTTAATGCAGGAGGCTTAATGGGAAACATAGAAAACATTAAAGGCTTCCTTCCCGCCTCACAATTATCAAAAAGTCATTATCCTAAAGTAGAGGAAGGCAATAAAAATAAAATCTTAGAAAAATTAAAATTCTTAATTGGAGAAAAAATACAAGTCAAGATATTAGATTTTGATCCTTCTGCTAATAAATTAATCTTTTCTGAAAAATTGGTAGAAAAAGACAAAATGAAAGACATTATAAGTAAATATAAAATTGGAGATAAAATACAAGTAACAATTACAAAAATTGTAGATTTTGGTGCATTTGTAAAATTAGAAGACACTGAAGCTGATGGACTTGTACATATATCAGAAATTTCCAATCAACCAATTGATAGAATAGAGAATATCCTAAAAGAGGGTGAGACAAAAGAAGCAAAAATTATTAATATTGATAATGATAAAATTTCATTATCTTTCAAAGCTTTGAAAGATAAGAGCCCTGTAGAGACAAAATAAGGTAAAAATTGATTATATTAAAACCCCGACTAATTTAGTCGGGGTTTTAAATTAAGGAATGTATTTATCTTACAGCTTCCTTAAGCCCTTTTCCAGCTTTGAATTTTGGAACTGTCATGGCAGGAATTTGAATCTTCTCACCAGTTTTAGGATTTACTCCTGCTCTTGCAGCTCTATCTCTGGCACTAAAAGTGCCGAAACCAGTTATTGTTACTGAATCTCTGCTTGTTAAGCTTTTAGTAATTGTTTCGATAACTGCTTCTAAAGCTCTTGCTGCATCTGCTTTAGAACAACCTACTTTGCTAACAATGGATTCAGTTAAACCATCTTTTGTCATTGTAATTAATTTTTATAATATTTTTATCTCTTTAGGCTAATAAAAGTGCCTAAAGAAAGTTCGACCTTTTGCCTTATCAACCCTCTAATTATATCAACATGGCTCAAATAAAGCAAATATCTCAAGTATATATTATCTAGCTATTTCAATGACCCTTCTTTCACGAATTACTGTGACCTTAACTTCACCAGGATATTTCAATGTTTCTTCTACTTGTTTAGCTAAATCTTTTGCTAGCTTCATAGCTTCAAGATCATTAATTTTATCCGGGTGAACAAAAACTCTAATTTCTCTTCCTGCAGAAACAGCATAAACTTTTTCTACTCCCTTAAAGGAATAAGCTATCTCTTCTAAATTAGCCAATCGTTTAAGATATGCCTCAATATTGTCTTTTCTTGCGCCAGGACGAGCAGCAGAAATAGCATCAGCAGCATTTACAACAGATGCTTCTATTGATTCAACAGGATACGTATCGTGATGAGACTGCATAGCTTTAATAATCTCTTCTGGCTGATGATATTTTTTTAATATTCTCCTCCCTAATTCCAAGTGAGTTCCTTCAATCTCTTGATCAACTGCTTTACCAATATCATGAAGTAATCCTGCTTTTTTAGCCACTTCAACATCAGCGCCAAGCTCTGATGCTAAGGCTGCACTTAATAAAGAAACTTCTACAGAATGCATTAAAGCATTCTGTCCGTAACTTGTTCTAAAATTTAATCTCCCTAATAAATAGATTATTTCTGGAGGTAAATCTAGTACACCAACATCATACGCAGCATCTTCACCTGCTTTTTTGGTTGCTTCCCTTAATTCTGCTTGAGCTTCTATTATTTTCTCTTCTATTTTTGCTGGTTGAATACGGCCATCTTGGATTAACTTATCTAAAGCTATTCTAGCAACTTCCCTTCTTGCTGGATCAAAGCTCGAAAGAATAATTGTGTTTGGTGAATCATCCATTATTAATTCTACTCCCGAAAGTTTTTCAAAATGACGAATGTTCCTTCCTTCACGACCTATTATTTTTCCTTTTAAGTCTTCCGAGGGTAAATTCATTATTGTAGTAGTAATTTCACTTACATTCGAACGACTGTATCTTTGAATTGCTCCTGCAATTATTTCTTTTGCTTTTTTCTCTATTTCTTCTTTCCTTACTGTTTCTAATTTTCTGAGTGATTGTATTATCTCTTCCTTATATTCTTTTTCTGTTCTTTCAAGGAGTTTTTCTTTTGCTTCGTTTATTGATAATCCAGCTACCTTTTCCAAAGACGCTAATTCACTTTTTTGAAGTTTTTCTAATTCTGTTTTTAAGTTTTCTACTTTCTCAAAGATTCTTTTATTTTCTTTTTCCTCCTCAGCTGTTTCAGCTTGTTTTTTATCAATTGATTCTTCCCTCTGAAATAACCTTTCTTCTGTTTTATCAAGTTGAACTTTTCTCTTCTTCTTTTCTTCTTCAGATTCTTCTAAAATTTTCGTAGCTTTTTCTCTAGCTTCTAAGACAACATCTCTTGCTTCATTTCTAACCTTCTCAATACGAGTTTTTAATTTAGCTTCTATGGAATCAGAATATCTTTGTGCAATTCTTTGACGAATAATATATCCCAAAAATAAGCCTATCAAGCCTATCCCTGTATACAAAACAATGCTAGGTATATTTAATATAGCCATAATTTTAAATTTAAGGCCTATTATTCTCTATATATATAAGATAAATTTAAGAAACCCTTAAAGACTGATTTGGCTCCATTAGATAAAAGACAATATGATAAAAATTTCTTAAATAAAACATCCTAAAAAGTTGATTGCAAGAGAATAAATAGTACCTGAATTAAAGTTTAAGTATAGAACAATATAATAATAGCAAAAAATCATCCCCTTTGTCAAAGAAAAAGAAATACTATATACTATAAACAAATCTTAAATCATTTAATTGCTATATGTCTGGTCTTTCTTCAAAAATTTGTTTAATCATTTTAGATGGTTGGGGAATAGGAAAAAAAGATTTTTCTAATGCTATCCATAGAGCTGGTACCCCAAATATTGATGAAATTAAAAAATATTACCCTATGATGAGCTTACAAGCATCAGGTATTGCTGTAGGGTTACCATTTAACAAAGCTGGAAATAGTGAGGTAGGTCATTTAACGTTAGGTACTGGTCAGATTTTATACCAATACTCTGTTCGTATCTCGCAAAGCATACAAAACGGATCTTTTTTCCAAAATCCTGCCTTATTAAAAATATATAATCATGTTAAAAAAAATAACAGTACATTACACCTGGCTGGTTTGTTTAGTGATAATATTGTTCATAGTTCTTACAAGCACCTCATGGCACTTTTAGATTTAGCTAATACTTTAAAAATAGAAAAAGTAAACCTACATCTTTTTACTGATGGACGAGATTCGTCTCCAACAAAAGCAAAAGAATTAATAGTTAAACTACAGGAAGATTTAAAAATACGGGGATGCGGTAGAATTGCTAGCTTATCGGGACGTTTTTATGCCATGGATAGAGATAATAATTTTAATAGAGTAGCTAAATGTTATGATGCTTTAGTTTTCGGCAAATGCAAGACAAAAAGTGATCCCCTGTTATATTTAGAACAATCTTATAAAGAAGGCATTACTGATGAATTTATTGTTCCAACTTTAATTGGCGACCCAGAACAAGAAGAATCTTCAGAAATTATAAAAGAACAGGATGGTATTGTTTTCTTTAATTTTCGTGAGGAAAGAATGAGAGAATTAGTAGAAGCTTTTGCTAATCCTGAATTTGATAAATTCCCTATTAAAAAATTTAGGAAGTTAAAAATAGCTACATTTACTGAATACAAAAAAGACTTTCTTCTTCCAGTAGCATTTCCCCCACAAAAAATTTCTACTTGTCTATCTCGGATACTTTCTACAGCTGGAAAACGACAATTGCATTTGGCAGAAACTGAAAAATATGCTCACGTTACTTATTTCTTCGATGGGTTAAAAGAAAAACCGTTTCCTGGTGAGTATTGGGTTATTATTCCTTCTATAAAAACATTACATATTGAAGATTATCCAGAATTAAGAACACCGGAAATTACTACGCGTCTTTTTCAAGCTTTTGATGAAAATATTTATGATTTTATATTAGTCAATTATGCTAGCCCTGATTTAATAGGCCACACTGGCAACATGAAATCGGGAATTGAATGTACTAAAATTATTGATAAAGAAATAGCAAAAATAATTAAAAAAAGTCAAGAATTGAATTATACACTTATAATTACTGCTGATCATGGTAATCTGGAAAGAATGATGAACCCTTTGACAGGCGAATTAGAAACAAAACATGACACCAGCCTTGTTCCATTTTATTTAATAGACAAAAGATGGAGATTCTCCACGCCCCGTTCAATAAAAGAAATCTCAGAAATAGAAAGATGGGCTGGAGGAATGCTTGCTGACGTTTCACCTACAATTCTAGAATTATTTGGAATACCAACTCCTTCAGAAATAACAGGACAAAGCTTAATGCCATTACTTCATTTACCTACTAAAAAGTTTTGACTTTTTGCCTTTATTAACATATAATATCTATATTGATCATGCGTTTTTTAAAGAGACTTTTTTTTGGCATTATCTTTAATATAATAGCCATTAAATTATTAAGCCATTTATTTAGTGATTTTTATTTTAATGGCGCATTAGAGCAATTAATTACATTCGCTTTTATTCTTTCGCTTCTTAATCTATTGATAAAACCTGCTCTCCGGATTCTTTTACTTCCACTTATTTGGATAACTTTTGGTGTTTTTGCTTTAATTATCAATATTATCATTTTAAAAACAGCCTCAATTTTAATGCCAGTATTAATAATTGAAAGTTCTTTCACTTGGTTGGCTGCATCGATTATAATCAGTATTTTTAACTCTCTTTTATATAAGATTAAATAATAATTATGAATCAATTTAATTTAGCTATTGCTCAACTTGTTATCGGTGTAGTTCTTATAATACTCATACTCTTACAGCAACGAGGCGGAGGTATGGGGGTATTAGGAGGAGCATCTTCTCAGTTTTATGGCACTAGAAGAGGTTTAGAAAAAACTATCTTTATCTTCACTGTTATATTAGGAATTTTATTTATTGCTCTTTCAATAATTTCATTCCTGATTTAATTTCTCCGTTTATTTATTTTAATGAAAATTATTTTTAACTCTTTGTTTAGGAAGTGGTTAAAATTACCATCAAAAAAGAAAATTCTTAGCTTCTTGTTTTTATCCTTTTTGCTTGCCGGTATTTTTCTTTTAAGTTTTAATTTTATCTGCAAATTTACTACACTTGAACCAGAAAAAGGTGGAGTTTTGCGTTTAGGTGTTATCGGTCGCCCGTCTTATGTCAATCCGGTCCTAGCTCAATCTAACGATTGTGATAAAGATTTAATAGAATTAATTTATGATGGGCTTTATTCAATTGACGGAGAAGGAAAATTAATTGCCAACTTATCAGAGAAAACAGAAGTTAGTGAAGACGGTAGAACATATATTATTTTTCTTAAAGATAATGTTTACTGGCATGATGGGATGGCTTTTACGGCAGATGATGTAATTTTTACAATCGAAACAATCCAAGACCCAAGCATAAGAAGTCCATTAAGGTTAAATTGGGCAGGAGTTGTTGTAGAAAAATTGGGAATTCATGTTGTGCGTTTTAATCTTAAAAGTCCTTATGAGCCTTTTTTACAAAACCTTACATTAAAAATAATCCCAAAACATATTTGGGAAAATATTGAATCAAGAAACTTCCTATCAGCGGATTATAACCTTAAACCAATTGGAACAGGACCATATCTTTTTAATAGCTTAGAAAAAAACAAAGCAGGGAAAATAATTAGCTATTCTTTAGCAGCTAATGAAAATTACTTCCAGAAAGAACCATTTATCTCTCAATTAATCTTCCACTCTTATGATAATTATGATTTAGCTAAAAGCGGATTATTAAAAAAAGAAATTGATGGGTTTTCTCCAGTTTTAATCGAGGATATAGATTTTTTTGAAAACAAAAAAAATACCCAAATTGCTTCCTTATTTCTTCCACGTTATTATGCAGTATTCTTGAATTCAAAAAATCCCCTATTTGATCAAAAAGAAATTCGTGAAGCATTGGATTTAGCAATACCACACCAAGAATTAGTCACAGAGATATTGAAAAAACAGGCCTTTCTTTTAGGAGGACCTTTTACTTCTGGGTTTCTAGGAGAAGAATTTAATCTTTTGCCAGAATATTCACCAGAAAAAGCAAAGGAAATTATTAAAGAACTAGAGGAAGACCAAAGAAAATTTGTACTTTCCCTTCCTGATAACTTAGAGTTGATTAGAATAGCTAATTATTTAAAAACTTGCTGGGAAAAAATAGGAGTCTCCGTAGAATTACAAATACTTCCATTAGCTACCTTGGAAAAAGAAATAATTCAGACTCGATCCTATGATGCATTGCTTTTTGGAGAAATTATTGGGCAAGACCCTGATCTATTTTCTTTTTGGCATTCTTCTCAAGTAACTGACCCGGGACTTAATCTTTCTGCTTATCAGAACAAAGATTTAGACGAGCTTTTAGAAAAAATAAGACAAGATTTTGATAAAGAACAACGAATGAATGATATGAAAATAGTTCAAGATACACTTTTTAAAGATAAACCAGCTCTTTTCCTTTATAACCCATTCTATCTTTATGTCCTTCCAAAAAAAATTAAAGGCAATAATATCCAATATGCCAATCTTCCATCAGAAAAATTTTCTGATATTGAAAATTGGTATATCTACACTAAACGTACAATAATAAATAAATAAAACTTGCCGCGGTGGCGGAACTGGTAGACGCGCACGGTTCAGAACCGTGTCCCTAATTTTCGGGATGTGGGTTCAAATCCCACCCGCGGCACACAAAAATAAAATAAAAAAATTAATAAAAATGGAAAATAAAAAATTTTACAAAAAAACAAAAATATCTTCCGATCCAGTAAAGATTATCGCACTAGGAGGATTAGAAGAAGTTGGACGCAATATGACTCTTTTTGAATACAACAATCAAATCCTGATTGTTGATATTGGGTTACAATTCCCTGATGAAAATATGCCAGGTATTGATTTTATCATTCCTAATATTGAATATTTGACTAGTCATCCTGAGAAAAAAATATTGGGGGTCATAATTACTCATGCTCATTACGACCATATAGGGGCTATACCTTATTTAATTGATAAATTGAATTATCCAACTATTTATACCGCTCCTTTGAGCCGTGGAATAATTTTAAAAAGACAAGAAGATTTTCCTAACTTAAAAAAATTAAATATTGAGGATATAAACCCAAATAAAACCTTAACGCTAGGACCTTTTAAAATTTCCCCATTCCATTTAAACCATAATATACCTGATACATTAGGGTTAGCTATTAACACACCCCATGGATTAGTTATGTTTACAAGTGATTTTAAATTCGATTTTCAGCCAGTAGGTGATAAACCAGCAGATTTATCACACATTGCTATACTTGCTTCGCAAGGCGTACAACTTCTAATGTCTGATTCAACAGGTATAGAAAATCCAGGACATTCTGTGTCTGAAAAAACAATAATGGATAATTTAGATAATCTTTTTGCGCAAACTAAAGGAAGGATAATATTAGCCACATTCGCTTCCTTAATCAATCGACTTCAACAGGCTATTTGGTTGTCGGAAAAATACAATCGCAAAATTATTATTCAAGGTTATGCCATGAGAACTAATCTAGCTATTGCAGAAAAACTAAAATACATAAGCATTAAAAAAGGTACTTTAATTAACTGGAAAGAAGCAAGCCGACTTGATCCACAAAAATTAACAATTTTATGCACTGGGGCACAAGGTGAAAACGAGGCCACTCTGATGAAAATTGTAAACAGAGAACATAAATATTTGAGAGTACAGAAAGGAGATACCGTTATTTTCTCTTCTTCGGTTGTTCCAGGCAACGAATTGTCTGTTCAGAATTTAAAAGATAATCTAGCAAAACAAGGAGCCAATATTTACCATTATAAAATGGTTGATATTCATGCTTCTGGACATGGCTATCAAGAAGATTTAAAAATGATGATTAGTCTCACTAAACCACGTTTTTTCATACCTATTCATGGTCATCTTTCTATGCTAAAGCTTCATGGTAAATTAGCAGAATCTTTAGGTATCCCAAAACAAAACGTTATAGTAGCTACGAATGGTCAAGTAATTGAATTAACGAAGAATAAAATAACTGCGACTGAAAAATTTGTTCCCACAAACTATATAATGGTTGACGGATTAGGTGTAGGAGATATAAAAGAAGTAGTCCTTCGAGCGAGACAAACACTTTCTAAAGATGGAATTTTTATTGTTATTGCTTTAGTTGATGGAAAGACAGGCCTGCTTCATAGCAACCCAGAAATTGTCTCTCAGGGAT
Source organism: uncultured Candidatus Saccharibacteria bacterium (assembly GCA_964571515.1). Classification (GTDB taxonomy): domain Bacteria; phylum Patescibacteriota; class Minisyncoccia; order UBA6257; family UBA6257; genus DAOVIY01. The sequence continues at coordinate 1,196 of CAZNBO010000016.1, read as the reverse complement.
TTGTCTATATGAAAGAATCGAAAGAATTAATAAATGAAGTTAAAAAACTAGTCAGGGAAGTTGTTGGTCGCTCTACTAGTGGCAATACATTTAACGAAAGTTATATCCGTAATAATTTAAGAGAACAGATTGGTTTGTTTCTGTTTAAAAAAACGCAACGCCGACCAATGGTGTTGCCAGTTGTTATTGAAATTTAAAAGACTAATTAAAGTTTAATCTTAAACAAACGCAAAGTATTTTTAAATGTAACTTCCTCTATTTCTTTTAGGGGAAGTTTTTTAATTTGAGCAATTCTTTTGGCTACTTCTTTTACATAAATTGGCTCATTTCTATTGCCACGATAAGGAACCGGCGCTACATAAGGAGCATCTGTTTCAATCAATATCTTTTCAAGTGGTACATTTTTAATTACATCATTCATTCTTTCTGAAAACGTAATAACACCTGAAAAACCTAAATAAAATCCTTTTTTTAAAATCTTCTGAGCTTGATCTATGTTACCAGTAAAAAAATGAAATACGGCTTGATTTTTATATTCCTCATCTCCTAAAATCACTAGAGCTTCTTCATATAAATCACGCACATGTAGAGACAAAGGTAAATTATATTTTTTGGCAGCCTGAATTTGTTTTCTAAGCTCTTGCTCCTGCGTTTTTTTATATTCTATTTGGTCCTTTTCAGAAAAATCTTTCAAATAGCTATAATCTAATCCACACTCCCCTATGGCTACTACCTTGGGTTCTTCTAAAAGGGATTTAAATTTTTCATTAAAAACTTCCGTCTCTGATACACTTTTATCGTCATTAATTATTAATTCATTTTTATCTATTTTCGTTGGTATTGTATGGCTAGGATGTAATCCCACTGTAGCCCAACAATTATCATATTGTTGAGCAATTTCTACTGCCTTTTTAGATGTTTCGTAGCAGGTTCCAATATTAATCATAAAAACGCCCTGCTCTAGGGTTTTTTTTATTATTTCTTCTCTATCTTCATTAAAAGCAGCTAAATTTAAATGTGTATGGGAGTCAAAAAACATAATATTTTCAAATAATTTTGTCTTCTTTAATTATCTAATCTAGGGAATAAAGCTGATTGTTTTTTAAGTACGACTTTTTGTGACAACCAATTTTCTTTTGATATCTCTTGTAATTTAAGAAATCTAAGTATTTTTTCAGATGTTTTGGGCATGACAG
>CAZNBO010000015.1:0-10969 GCA_964571515.1 uncultured Candidatus Saccharibacteria bacterium | reverse complement strand
TACCGCTTCCCCTAATGGGGAATTTCAAATTGATTCAGATTCTTATAATTATACTATCGTGCGAATTAAGTCGCATGTAAACCCCATAAGAAAAGAATTAAAGGCTAGTTATTTAGCCTCGTTGCATATAAAAAAAATACTAGACGATTTTAAACCTGATGTTATTCATATTCAGGATCCTTCTTTTATTTCTCAGTCATTAGCTTTTGAAGCAAAAAAAAGAAAAATTCCTGTAATCGCAACACAGCATTGTTCTTTAAAATTCCCTCTTTCTTATTTAAAATTACCTAGATTTTTACGGAGGACAACATCAGAAACGATGGCAAAAATTTTAGCTGCTTTTTTTAATGGTTATTGTCAAATTTTAATTACTCCAAGTGAGTTTATTAAAAAAGAGACAATTAAATGGGGAATAAATATTCCGATAGAGGTTGTCTCTAATGGAATTAATATTGAGACATTTAGTACGAGTCGGATTTCTGAAGAATTTTTAAAAAAATATCAAATTGAAAATTTTATTTCTAAACCTATTATCTTTTATAGTGGACGTATTGATAAAAATAAAAACTTAGAAACACTTATTGAAGCCATTCCATTAGTTTTGAAAAAAGTAGATGTACATTTTCTTCTTTTAGGGGGTGGTGATTTAAAGAAAGAATTAGTCAGCCAATTAGCAAATAAAAATTGTTTTTTTAAAAAAAATGTATGTTTCTTAGGTCCTATTCAACCAGAGAACATAGATTTAGCAAGCTTTTATAGATTAGCTACTGTTTTTGTAATGCCTTCTCCCATTGAAGCTCAAAGTTTAGGCACAATAGAAGCAATGGCTTCTGGTTTGCCTATCGTTGCTGCTAAAGGGGGTGCTTTACCAGAACTAGTAAAAGACAGAGAAAATGGGTTTTTAGTAGAAACACTAAAACCAGGAGATTACGCTGAAGCAATTATAGAGATTATTAAAAATAAAAATTTGAGGAAAAAATTAGGAAAAAAGAGCCTAGAATTAATTGCTTTACATGATTTTAAAAAAACTTCCCAAAAATTAAAAAAGATTTATGATAAAAACTATAATTGTTGAAGAACTCTCTAGGCCAGTTCGTTTAGATAAGTATTTGAAAAAAGAGATTAATGATATTTCTCGTGAAAAGATTATCCATTGTATTAAAGAAGGAAAAATCAAAATTGAAGGGAAAGACAAAACTAAACCCAGCTATATTTTAAAAGGAGGGGAGAAAATTTTATTAAATATTTCTGATTTTTTGAATTCAATTAAAGCTCCACTTTCCATAGAACCCCAGCCTCTTTCTCCTGAGCCAGAAATTTTATACGAAGATAAGAATTTGTTAATTATCAATAAACCTGCTGGAATAATAGTTCATCCGACTGTTAATAATATTAATAATCCGTCAATCGCTGGTTGGCTTTTAGAAAAATATCCTTTTGTTTCTAATGTAGGTGAAGATAAATTAAGGCCAGGCATCGTACATCGTTTAGACAAAGAAACATCGGGGGTGCTTATTCTTGCTAAGAACAATCGAGTTTTTGATTATTTTAAAAATCTTTTTAAGAAGAAAAAGATTAAGAAAAAATATATTGCATTAGTAAGAGGAGAGATAAAAAAACAACAAGGAATAATAGATTTTCCTTTAATACGTTCTAAAAAATCACCAATAAAAAGGAAAATTGTAGTTAAAAAAAATAAAGGAAAAATTGCTTTAACAAGATACAAGGTTTTAAAATTATATCAAGGCTACACTCTTTTAGAAATTTTTCTTGAAACTGGGCGTACGCATCAAATAAGAGTACATTTAGCAAGTATTGGATTTCCTGTTGTCGGTGATAAAATGTATGGCAAATTAAAAAAAACAGGAAAGTTGCATTTATCACGTCATTTTCTTCATGCACAAGAGATTTCTTTCGTTTCTTTTGATGGAGAGTTACTTAAAATAGAATCGTCTTTGCCAAAAGATTTAAAACAGATATTGAAACAATTAAAGCCTAAAATTGACTAAAGCCATTTATTTGTGTTAAAGTGGTAGTAATAGATAAAAATATTAAATATGACTGAATTAAAAGTAGAAGACATAAAACCTGGAATGTATATCAAAATTTCCCAAAAGATTAAAGATGGAGATAAAGAGAAAACACAACACATAGAAGGGTTAGTGATAGCAAGAAAGCATGGTAAAGAATCAGGTGCTACTATTACCATAAGAAGAGTAATGGATGGGGTAGGTGTAGAATGGATATTGCCAGTTTTTTCTCCAAAAATAAAAAAGATTGAATTAACTAGAGCCGCTCGAGTGAAAAGGGCAAAATTGTATTTTCTCAGAACTAAATCTCAGAAACAAATTCGCGCCAAATTAAGAAAGGAGATCAAGTAGTAAAAAATATTATGGCTAAGCGCGGGTGCTGTAATTGGTAGCCAGGCCAGCCTAAGGAGCTGGTGTCCGCAAGGACGTGGAGGTTCGAGTCCTCTCCCGCGCACCAAAACTATGTTTTTTTCAGAATCTAATCAAACAGTTAGGGCAGTAAATGCAGCTACTCCATCAGTGGTAGCTGTTTTAATGTCTAAAGAATTATCAAAAATCAAGAAAGAGATTGGGGTAGATATTGCAAGATATTTAGTTGATGAAAAAGGTATGGTAAAAATAGGAGGATGTTCTGGTTTTTTTATTTCTTCTGATGGTTATGTTTTGACTAATCGTCACATAGTTCAGGACGAAGAAGCATCTTATACTGTAGTTTGGCAAAACAAAACTTATTCATGCAAAATTTTGGTTAGAGACAAAATAACTGATATTGCGATTTTAAAAATTGATGGTAGTGATTTTCCATATTTAAAATTCGATAATTCTTCTCAATTAAAATTAGGACAAACCGTTATGGCTATTGGTAATGCCTTAGGTGAGTTTCAAAATACTGTTTCTCGTGGGATTGTTTCAGGACTCTCACGAGATATAAAAGCAGAAGTAGGAGAAAATATTCAAGAATTTTTTGGTTTGATCCAAACAGATGCAGCTATTAATCCTGGGAATTCTGGTGGACCATTGATTAATCTTTCAGGGAGAGTCATAGGTATTTGCACAGCAGTAGTTCTAGGAGTAGAAAATATTGGTTTCGCTATTCCTATCAATCAAGCAAAGAGTATCTTTGAAAACATAAAGAAATATGGAAAATTATGTCGCCCAAGCTTAGGAGTAAGATATTTTTTAATTGACGAAGAAATGCAAAAACTTCATCATTTTCCTTTTGATTATGGTGCTTTTATTATTTATGAAACAATTCCTGGGCGTGGAGGAATTGTTCCTGAAGGACCAGCAGAAAAAGCTAAATTAAAAGAAGGAGATATTATTTTAGAAGTTAATAAAGAAAAAATAACTAAACAATCTAATTTGTCTCAAGTCTTGGCTCATTACGAGATAGGTGATGTAATTAAAATTACTTATTGGAATAAAGAAGAGAAAAAGCAAATAAAGATTAAGCTTGAATAATCTTATTTATTCTTTGTGTGTTTTTTGAGAAAATTCTTGAAAATTGGCCAGTAACAAAGGCCATTTTTTTAATGTCGGGTCTTTTTTAAGTATTTCTTTTGCTTGCTGATGCACTTTTTCTATAAACTCTTTATTTAAAAGAGAACTCATTGCTAAATCAGGAATTCCTGATTGTTTAGTACCTAGAAATTGACCAGGGCCTCTTAAGAAAAGATCCATTTCTGCTAAATGGAATCCGTCATTACATTTAACTAATGTTTTAAGACGATTTGTAATAGAGCCATGTGATGATTCAGAAAAAAGGAAGCAATAAGATTGATAGTGGGATCTTCCTATCCTTCCTCTAAATTGATGTAATTGTGCTAGGCCAAAATGTTCCGACCCTTCAATTATCATTAAAGAGGCGTTTGGAATGTCAACACCAACTTCAATTACAGAGGTAGAAACCAAAAGATTAATTTTATTTTTTTGAAAATTTTGCATTACAGTCTCTTTATCTTCTGGCCTCATCTTTCCGTGTAACATCGCAATTTTTAGATTGGGAAAAATTTCTTTATTTAATTTTTCGTATTCTTTTTTAACTGCTTTTAATTCGTAGTTTAATCGCTCTGATAAAGTGAGGAGATTATCATCTTTAAGATTAGAAACTTCTGTTTCTTCAATTCTTGGACAAATCACAAATGCTTGCCTTCCTTTTTTTATTTCTTTACGAATAAAATTATAAACTTTTTCTCTGTCTTTTGGGGGGACAACTTTAGTAATTATTTTTTTTCTTCCTTTAGGTAATTCGTCTAATATAGAAAGATCTAAGTCTCCATAAAAAGCTAAAGCTAAAGTACGAGGAATAGGCGTGGCAGTCATTGATAAAAGATGTGGGATTTCTTTTTTATTCGCGTTTTTATTAATTATTTTTTTTCTTTGTTCTACACCAAAGCGATGTTGCTCATCAACAATAATTAACCCTAGACGATTAAAGCGAATATTTTTTTGAATAAGGGCATGAGTACCGATTACAAGAATAGGTTCTGAAGAAGAAATAATTTTATTCAATGCTTGTTTAGATATTCTACCTTCTAATCCATCATCATAAATTTTTGTTGTTGAAGAAGTTAGGAGAGCAATTTTTACTTGAAATGGTTTAAGAAAATCTTTAAATTTATTAAAATGTTGCTTTGCTAATATTTCTGTTGGGACCATTACGGCCACCTGGTAATTTGATTTTATTGTTAATAGACTGGCAGCAATGGCTATAACAGTTTTTCCAGATCCTACTTCTCCTTCTAGAAGACGATTCATTGGTCTTTGATGAATATTTTTAGCAATTTCCCATATTATTTTTCTTTGACCTTCAGTGAAAGGGAAAGACAATGATTGTTTAAAAGATTGAAGCAAGGGAATGTCCAGATTGATTTTGGGGGCTTTTAAAAGAGCATTTTTTCTTTTCCTCTTTAGAAGATAAATTTGGGAAAGTAATAAGGATTCAAAAACAAATCTTCGTTTTGCTTTTGTTGCTAATAATAAGGATGATGGAAAGTGAATTTGATTGAGTGATTGCTGTAGACTAATCAATCCATGTTTTTTAAGTATAAAATCAGGAAGCGTGTCATTTATACCGTAAGTTAATTTTAAAAGTGGTTTAATAAAATAACGTAATGCTCTGGAGCTTAATCCTTTTGTTTCTGAATATACAGGAATTAAACGGCCAGTATGCTTAAGTTCTTGATAAAATTCTTCTTCTAGTTTTTGTTTAGAGATAATTTCATATGATGGGCTGGAAATAATTAATTTTCTTCCTCTTTTTTGTACTTTTCCTGATAAAGAGAGAGTTGCTCCTACTGGTATATTTTTTAATAAATAAATTTGATTAAACCAAATTGCAGTAATCTGACCTGTATCGTCTTCAATTATAGCTTCGACAATAAACATTTTTTTCCTTAGTGTTCTCCTAATGTCAATTTTTTTTACACTTCCTATTATCGAACATTTTTCTTCTGGCTGTAGTTCGTCTATTTTCTCAATTTTAGAAAAATCATCATAACGAAAAGGAAAATACCAAAGTAAGTCTTTTATTGTTTTAATTCCTAATTTTTCTAAGTACCTTAAATAACGTGTTCCGACACCACGTATTTCTGAAACAGAATTGGAAAGTTTTATCATAGTGCCCCCGGGAAGAATCGAACTTCCATCACAGACTCCGCAAGTCTGTATTCTGTCCGTTAAACTACAGGGGCTTGTTTTAAAATTATCATGAAACGTATATTTTTTCAAGATATTTTTTAATATTTTTCTTTTGTGATATGATAAAATCAAATGGAATATTATTCTACTTTAGCTTTTGTTTTAAGACAGGAACCAATCAAAGAGCATGATCGCCGCTATGTTTTTTTTACACAAGAATTTGGAAAATTAAGTTTATTAGCTTCTGGGGTGAGGAAAATTAATGCTAAGCTTGCTGGACATTTAGAAACGCCAGCGTTAGTTCAGATTCAATTTACTACGTCCCATAACCCACGATTAATTACTGCCCTAGAAGAAATTCCTTATCAAGGGATAAAAAAGAGCAAAAAAGCTCTTACTGTTGCTTTTTGGATTACAGATTTAGTTAGCGGATTATTTTTAGAGAGACAATCTGATTCTGAAATTTGGAAATTACTTTTTAATACATTGTATTTTTTAGAGAAAAATTTAAATAAATTTCCAGAAATAGCTGATTTTATATGGGTATATTTCAATGCTCAGTTTTTGAAAATCATTGGATTTTCACCATTTTTAGATGGGTGTATTGAATGTGGGAGTAAAATTGATAATAAATTCTTTAATTTAGAAAGGAAAGGAACAGTTTGCCAATTACATCATCAAAAAAATGATTGGCCTATTAGTAACAAACAAAGAGAATATTTAGATTTTTTATTTAATTCCACTTTTCATAATATCTCACAGATTTCTACTATTAGAAAAATTCTAAAAGAAAAAAAATACCTTGAGAAATTTCTTAGTAAATTTACTTTAATAATAAAATCAGATATAATGTAGTAACATTGTTAATATAAATTACAATAAATAATATGAAAATAAAAGATTTTTTAAAAACTTTTTGGGGAGGGGCATTAGTCACGGTCCTTATCTTAACTACAAGTTACTTTGTCTGGAGTTTTGTAAAAAGTGGAGGAATAACTTTTTCATTTTTAGGGCCAGACGAAGCTAAATCTGGCGAGATAAAGGAATTTCATTTTGTTTTGAATAATAATTCGAGGGTAAGCCTTCAAGAAGTAGAAGCAGAAATTAAATTACCAGAGGGAGTAATTGCTGTCGATAACCCAGATCAGAAAACTATTTTATATAATTTAGGCGAGATGGCTTCTCGTGATTCAGAAGACAAAGTAATAAAATTACTAATCACTGGAGAACCTAAAACAGTTAAAAATATTGAAGCTATACTTCGATATCGTCCTAAAACACTTAGTTCTGTCTTTGAAAAGAAAGAAATAAAAACAGTTTTGATTTCCGGCTCTTCTTTTGGATTGGAATTGGTAACTCTTAACCAGGTTTTCTCTGAACAAATTTTTCCTTTAGAAATAAATTGGGAGAATCTTTCTAGCTATGCGTTTGATAATGTTGAGATTAGAGCAGAGTGGCCATCGGGATTTGTTTTCCAAGAATCTAATCCCGAAGTTTTTTCTGAGAGTTCGGAATATAACAGATGGGTTTTAGGAGAATTGAATCCAGCTAGTCATGGGAAGATAATAGTAAAGGGGTTTACTACTGGTCAGCCAGGTGAAACCAAGAGGGCGACTTTATACCTAGGCATGGTTAAAGAAAATGTTTTTTTTCCTTTAGCTAAAACTGAAGGATATACAACTTTGATAAAAAATCCTTTGTTAATTTCGTCTTTGGTTAATAATGGAATAACTTATGATGCTGATTTAGGAGAAACACTGAATTTTGCTATTGATTATCAAAATAATTATTCTACTACTTTAAGAAATTTGGTGGTGAAGATTGTTTTTGATGGAGACGTTTTTGATTTTTCTACTCTTAGAGCACCTAATGGAGTATTTTCTTCACGTTTGAAAACTTTAACTTGGTCAGGGGTAAAGGTATCCCAACTTTATGCCCTTAATCCTGGTGAACAAGGAAAACTTCAATTTTCTATAAAATTGTTAGAAGATTGGCCAATGAGAAGTTTGGCTCAAAAAAATATAGTCTTAGAAACGCATACTAGTATTGAAAGCTCTAATATCCCAGAACAGCTAGAAGTTTCTGAATTACCACGTGCCGCTGCTTTGAACACAATTAAACTTAATTCAGATTGCAGGGTAGCAATTGATAGTTATTTTCGTGATGCTTCTTCAAAAATTGCTAATACAGGAAGGCTTCCTTTAAAAGCTAACGAGCCTACTGATTTTACTATTCATTGGAAAATCATTAATAATTTTAATGCGTTAAGAGAGATAACAGTAAAGACGACATTACCTCTTTGGGCAGAATTTACTAGTCAAATTGCAGGGGATTATGGTCAAAATCCTCCCCATTACGATTCTGCGACAAGAGAACTTTCATGGACTATCCCTTCCGTTTCTGCTGGTTCAGGTGTTTTGACTAAAGCATCGGAAGCTATTTTTCAAATAAAGGTTACTCCTTCCTCGTCTCAAGTAAATCAGGAAATTGACTTGATTGGCAAAACAATCTTTACAGCAATAGATGCATTTACAGGAAAAAATATTTCTTTAACATATCCTACTGCTAAGTCTACTAAATTAACCGACAAGACTGTTTTTCCTGGCGACGGTATAGTAAGACCATAAAATAAATTATTAATTACTTTATTAATTATCAAAATGAATGATTTAATGGAAAAAATTGTATCTTTATGCAAGAGACGTGGTTTTGTTTATCCTTCTTCTGAAATTTATGGAGGATTTGCTAATATTTATGATTTTGGACCATTAGGCTCACTTTTAGCTAAGAATATTCGGGATGTTTGGATTAAAAAAATGGTTCAAGAAAAAAATGATATGTATCTAATTGACGGCTCTATTTTAATGCACCCAAAAGCATGGGAGGCTAGCGGACACACAGTTGCTTTTACTGACCCATTAATACAATGTCAAGGATGCAAAAAGAGATTTCGGGCAGATAAATTAAAAGACTGGAAATTAGAAAAAGATAATAAAACAGGAAAATGGAACATTTTAAAACAAGGAAGTTTGATTTGCCCGGATTGTAAAGGAAAATTAATCCCTGAAATTAAAGAGTTTAATCTTTTAATGACAACAGATATAGGTTCAATCGAAGGAGAAAAAACAAAAGTATATCTTAAAGGGGAATCATGCCAGAATATTTATCTTAATTTTTTGCCAATAAGAGATACGATGGGAGCAAAAATACCATTTGGTGTTGCGCAAATAGGAAAGGCTTTTCGCAATGAAATTACTCTAGGTAAATTTTTATTTAAGGTCAGAGAGTTTGAACAAATGGATATTGAGTATTTTTATTCACCTGAACAAGCTAAAAAGCTGTACGAAGAATGGAAAAACATTAGATTTAATTGGTATATCGATACAATTGGGTTAAGCAAAAGTAGACTTCGTTGGAGACAACATTCTCCTGAAGAAAGAATTTTCTATGCTAGAGACGCGTGGGATATTGAGTATAAATTTTTTGATGAATTTGAAGAATTGGAAGGAGTTCATGATCGTTCTGATTATGACTTAAAACAGCATGGAAAGTTTTCTGGTAAGACACTTGATTATTTTGATCCAGTAAGTAAAACAAGATTTATTCCAAACATCATAGAATGTTCAGGTGGCCTCCAAAGAACATTTTTAGCTGTTTTAGCAGAAAGCTATAGAGAAGAAGAAGTAAATGATGGGAAAAGAGTTTTCTTAAAAATTAAACCAACCCTTTCTCCATATAAAGTTGCAGTTTTTCCTTTGGTTGCAAATAAAGAGAATTTAGTTGAGAAAGCTAAAGATGTTTTTGATCTTTTAAAACCTGAGTTTATGACAATGTGGGATAGTATTGGTAATATAGGGAAAAGATACCGACGACAAGACGAAATTGGCACGCCGTGGTGCATTACAATCGATTATCAAACTTTAGAAGATAATACTGTTACAATTCGTGATCGTGACACTATGAAGCAGCAAAGAATTAAAATTGAAGAGATTATCAAATGGATAAAAGAACAATTAAATGTATAAATTCAAGCTTACAAAATTAAGTAATGGCTTAAGGATTCTTACTGTTCCTTCAAAAGAATCGCTTTCTTTCAAAGCTACGGTTTTGGTTAATACTGGATCTGGTTTTGAAACAAAAGAAAATAATGGCATTTCTCATTTTTTGGAACATATGTGTTTTAAAGGTACCAAGAAAAGATCTTCTAGCTTTGCAATTAGCCAAGAATTAGATAGTATTGGTGGATCTTATAATGCTGTTACAGGTCCAGAACGTACAGGTTATTATGCCAAAGTAGCCCATCAGAATAAAAAGTTAGCCTTGGATATTATTTCTGATATTTATTTGGATTCTCAATTTTCTGAAAAAGAAATGAAGAAAGAGAAGGGGGTGATAATTGAAGAAATTAATATGTGCAAAGATGATCCTCAAGATTATGTTGGGGATCTTTGGTACAAGTTATTGTATGATGATCAAGCAGTCGGACGTTCTGTTTTAGGAACAAAAACAAACATTAAAAACTTTAAGAGAGAGGATCTTCTAAAATATTATAAATCTCAGTATAAAGCTAAGTCTACTTTAGTAGTAGCGAGTGGGTATTTCAACGAGAAAGAGACTATCAATGAGATAAAATATTATTTTGGCGATATTAGGCCAGGCAAAGGTAAAACTAAAGAATTGGTGAAAGAAAAGCAAAATAAACCACAAGTGTTTATAAAAAATAAGAAAACAGATCAAACTCATTTAATCTTAGGGTTTAGGGGAATTAATTTATTTGATAAGAGGAAATATGCTTTAAACGTATTAAATTCTATTTTCGGTGGTGGTATGTCGAGTATTCTTTTTCAGACTATTCGAGGGAAATTAGGCGTAGCTTATTATATATATAGCACTATTTCTCGCTCTACTGATCATGGTTTTTGGGCAGTGAAAGCGGGCATAAATAGTAATCGTTTAGAAGAAGTAATTGTATCTGTTTTAAATGAATGGAAAAAGTTTAAAATGAAGCCTGTTGACATTAAAGATTTAAAAAAAGCTAAAGGTTACATTACTGGTAAATTTGCATTAGGACTAGAAAATGTTCATAATGTAGCTGATAACTTTGCTATGCAAGAACTATTGAGACAAAAGATAGAAACGCCGGATCAATATTTAGCAAAGATTAAACAAGTTACTGCCCGAGACGTTCAAAAAGTAGCAGAGGATTTATTAAAAACACAATCTCTTAATTTGGCTTTGATAGGTCCTTATAAAAATAAAGAGAGATTACAAAAATTACTTCATGTTTAAAACAACTCAAA
>CAZNBO010000014.1:0-11768 GCA_964571515.1 uncultured Candidatus Saccharibacteria bacterium | reverse complement strand
TCTCGTTGAAAACAAAGAATCTTTTTTAAAAAATCTTTTTAAGTTTAAGAAAAATGGTGATGTTTTTCTTTTTACTGGTCCTGGAAAAATAGCAAGTCTTCCTAAAAAATTTATTTATTTATTAAAAAAATATGAAAAAAATCTTTAAAAAAATCTGTTTAACTATTTTAGTTTTAATTTGTCTTACAAGCATATGGATTTTTGGTTTTTCCCAAGGAACCAATTGGGGATGGAAATCTAATCTACCTTCTCCGTTTGATAAGATAGTTAACAAAGAAGAACCTTTAGCAGTTTCTGAAGGCGATATGAATATTTTTTGGGATACTTGGAAAGTTTCTTTGGAAAAATTTGTTGGTAGAGATGATTTAGATACTCAAAAAATGATTTTAGGTGCTACTAGGGGATTAGTAGAATCATTAGAAGACCCATATACAGAATTTTTAAATTCCGAACAAACAAGTCAACTTTCTGAGGAATTGTCCGGAGAATTTTATGGTGTAGGAATGGAAATTGGAAGACGTGATGGATTTTTAGTAGTTATTGCGCCTCTTCCAGATACTCCAGCAGAAAAAGCTGGATTAAAAGCTAATGATACAATTATCAAAATAGACGAAACAGAAACAATGGAGTTAACTTCGTTTGAAGCTTCTAAATTAATTCGTGGACCAGAAGGGACAAAAGTAGTAATAACTATTTATAGGTCTAGTTGGGACGAAACAAAAAAAATCGAATTAATTAGGGGGAAGATTTCTATTCCTTCAGTAAAATGGGAAAAAATAGATAATGATATTGCTTATTTAAAAATATATAACTTTAATCAACCTCTTGTTCTTAATTTTTATCGAGCAGCTATGGAGATAGCTTTTGCTAAACCACAAGGATTAATAATAGACCTTAGGAATAATCCTGGTGGATATTTAGATGCTGTTGTTAATATTAGCGGTTGGTTTTTAGAAAAAGGCAATGTTGTTCTTAAAGAAGATTTTGGTAATGATGAAATAAAACTTTTTCGTGTAAGAATTGGACAAGCATTATTGAAAGACATCCCTACTGTTGTTTTGATAAATGGAGGAACTGCTTCAGCTTCAGAAATATTAGCCGGAGCTTTAAGAGACAATAGGGGAGTAATGTTAATTGGAGAAAAGAGTTTTGGTAAAGGGTCTGTACAAGAATTAGTTTCCTTAAAGGATAATAATAGTATCAAAATTACCATATCCCGTTGGTTAACTCCTGATGGAACGATCATCCAAGACAATGGTCTTGTTCCAGATATTGAAGTAAAAACAGAAGAAGAATTAAGTTCTTTCTCTAAAATAGATCTAGAAAAAGACGGCCAATTGCGAACAGCAATAACAGAATTACAAAAACTACTAATCAATAATTAATAATCTTTATGAAAATTTATCTTTTAAAAGACATACCAAGTCTAGGAACCAAAGGGGAAATTAAAGATGTAGCAAATGGTTATGCTATAAATTATCTTTTCCCTCAAAAAATTGCTCAAAGAGCTGATGCGAACATTATTAAAAAAATCTCGCAGGAAAAAGAGCAACAGATAATAACTGATAAAAAAACAAAAAAACAAGCCCTTGAATTAGCTGCTAAAATTAAAAAAGTTATTTTAGAAATTCCTCTCAAATTTTCTGAAAAAGGAAAAGAATCCTATAGTTCTGTAAATAGTAAAAGGATTATCAAAGAATTGGAATTCCGGGATATTCATTTATTAGAAAATCAAATAGAATTAAAAAAATCCCTCAAAGAAGAAGGACTTTATGATGTGCCTTTAGCTCTTCACCCTGAAGTAAAAACTTCTTTAAAGGTAAGAATTAATGCTATTGTTTCTGGGAAGAAGAAATAACATTTATTACGCTTATTTTCTTTATCTTTCCTGTAAAAGTTTTTTTTCTTTTTTTAGTAAATTTTACATTTCCATTAACAAGAGAAAAAATTGTATCATCGCGGCCTAGACCAGTATTTAATCCAGGATGCCATTTAGTTCCTCTTTGCCTAATTAAAACATTACCAGAACTTACCGCCTGACCTTCAGATTTTTTGATTCCTAATCTTTTAGGATTAGAATCTCTTCCTAATTTTGTTGAACCAGCTGACTTTGTATGTGCCATGTTTTAAAACTTTTAGTTATAATCTAATTAAATGCCCCACCGTTTAAAAATTCTAACAAAATTTGTTATATTTGTCAAAAAGAATCTTTGGTTATTTATCATTGGATTTTTAGGTATATCACTGTTTTTTTCTATTGGTATTATTGTCGGAGCTAATATTATTTCTCGTCCGCCATTCATTATAGAAAAAGAGTTGATAACAAGAATTGAAGAACCTACAATAGAAAAAACAATAACCGAATACAAAGAATTTCCATTTGTATCTAGTTCTAGAGGAAAATACTATTATCCAGTAGATTGTAGTTTAGCTGATGGATTAAAAGAAGAGAATAGAATATATTTTAAAACTCAGCAAGAAGCCGAGAATAAAGGGTATATTTATAATACCAGATGTGATTAATGTTATACAGATTTATTCTAATTCTTCTTCAATTTCTTTTTTGCTTGTATTTTTGGTAGCTAAACATTGAAATTCCTCGTCTGTTTTTTCAATTTCTTTTATCTTCTGTCTTAAATCAACAGGTATTTCTTTCAAAATCTTTTTTAATTTTTTAGTATTAATTTCAATTACATCATTCCACTTTTCTAATGGTTCTAAAATTTCTTTTAATTTGGGGATATCATAAGAGATTTTATTATAGACTGTATGGCTAAAATAACCATTTTCACCAAATACACGCTTTAATCCTTTTTGTTGACAATAGACATCAATTAAATTTTTTAATTCTGTTAATTGTTCTTCTAATTTTTCTTTTTCTTTTTTTAGAGTAAAATATTTATCTACTGTCTTTTTAATATCTACATTATTTAAATTTTGCTTTTCTTCTTTTTCGTAAAAATGACTCCAAACTGGGCAAATATTTCTATAACCACACCAACCACATAAAAAAGATGAACGAGGTTCAAAATTGCTTTTTTTAATTTTATGGATTAAATCTATTACTTTATCTTTTGCTTCTTCTAAATCTTCTTCTGTTCTTTTAGTGTTTAATTTTTCACCAAACTTAAGAAAATATAAGCTTAGATTTAGATCTTCCATTTTAGTTCTTGGCCAACGACTTTTTAATCCAATGGCATAAAGAGATAATTGATTATTCTTATTTAAAGCATTTTGAGAAGGCATTCTTTTTCCTGTTTTATAATCTATTATTTCGATAGTACCATCCGGTAATTTATCTATCCTGTCTATTATACCTGTTAAAATATGCTTACCATTTGGTTTATCAGGGTTTTCGTCAATAACAACTTCAAATCTTGTTTCTAAATCTAAAATAGATGTTTTGTGAGGAATATTTTTATTATAAAATTCTTCTAACATCCTTAACCCTTCTTTAAAATAAGATTTTTCTTCTCCCATATCTTTCCATTCAAAACCTTCCGTTTTCCTAGGCCAATATTCCCGATAATATTTTAATAAAGCATCCAGAGTAGGGAAGTTAGGGTCTTTTTGATAAAACCATTTAAGAATCTTGTGAATATATGTACCAAAAATAGCCTCTTTGCTTTTAGGTTCTTTTATTTTATCTATTTGAGAATATTTATATTTTAGAGGGCATTGTTTAAAATTCTCTAAACTGGAATAAGAAATACGCATAATATATAGTCATTATATCAAGGGTGTTGGGCTTAGGCCTTCGCCATAATATGATAATCTAAATTATTTTATCATATATCTGTTTAGTTTCATATGTTGACAGATTTAATATGTAGTGATATAATAAAATTACTTGCAATTTGAAAACTAAATAAATTTAAAAAATATAGAAAAAAAAGGAGGGGATTGTAGTAATGAAAGAACAATCGAGATTATTCTCTATTTTAGAGCATGACATAGAACATATTCAAGAAAAAACTCGGAAAAAGATTAGTAAAAAAGAAAAGATAAAGCGCGGGGATTTTATTGCCAACAAATCGAAAGATGGAGTAAAAAAAATCCTTGAGAATATACGGAGAAAAGACACAAGTTTAAATAGATGGCAGTTAAAAAAGAAAGTAAAGGAAAGTAAAAGAAGGAGATTCTAATGAAAAGACAGATACAATTATTTGATTTACCAGAAAAAATCAATATTAAGCGTAGAGAACCTTTGTTTCGTGTCGAAATCTTGAGTGAAAATGGAGAAATATTTGTTTTTTGGGAAAGAACCTGGTTTGAAAATCTGGCTAGGAAATATGCTGCAACTAAGTATAATGAAAGCAAAGGGTTTATAGCAGAAGCTTCTGTGGAATTTCTAAAAGTAGAAAGAAAAAAAGAGTAAAAAATAAAGAATATAAATGGAGGTAAATAAAAATGAAAGGAAGAAGGATAGATTGGGGAGAAATAGGAAAGCTAAATGATGGAAAACTTATTATGTACAATAAAAAAACAAAAAAGATAAAGATTGAGTCTGATTATATGTACTTAATAAATATATCAGCAAAAGAGGAAAAACAGGTTTTGAAAATTATCAATAAAAAGATTAAAGAGATAAAAAAGATGGAAAGATGGAAAAAAATTATAGAACTTATAAAAAAGGGATTAATAAAAAGGGGACTATAAAAAAATGCGGCAGGGAAATAAAAAGTACCTGTCGCTCTTTTATTTATTTACTTTCCAAAACTATGAAATTTTTTATGAACATCCTTAAGTTTTTTGGAAGTTATGTGTGTATAAATCTGAGTAGTAGCTATATTTTGATGGCCTAAAAATTCTTGAACAATTCTCAAATCTACACCTTGCATTAATAGATCTGTTGCAAAACTATGCCTGAGAGTGTGAGGACTTGCTTGTACAGAAATACCTGCTTTTAAAACATATTTTTTAACGATATTTTCTATAGAACGGGTGGTTAAACGACGAGAAGCACTTTTAGGACCTTTGTAATTAATAAAAAGAGCCTTATCTTTATCTTTTCTTGTTTCCAAATAGTCTTTTAAAGACTTTAAGGTACGGGAAGATAAATAAACTGGTCGTATTTTTCCTCCTTTTCCTATAATACTAATTTCTAATTCGTTATCTAGACCTTCAATCTTGATTTGATTTCTATTTAAACTTACCAATTCGGCAACCCTTAACCCAGTAGAGAATAAAACTTCTAAAATAGACTTATCTCTTAGTCCAATATTATTAGAAATATCTGGACTTGATAAGAGTTTTTCTATTTGTTTTAAACCAAGAAATTTAATGCTTTTGTCTCCTTTTTCTTTAACAAGTTTTATTTTTTCTGATGGAAGAGATAAAATATCTCTATCTGTAAAATAATTTAATAGATTTCTTAAGCTTATAAGGTAATAGTTAATTGAGCACTTTTTTAGAGGTTTATGAGTACTTTTATTGTATTGTCGTGATAAAAAGACCCTGTAATCCCAAATATGATTAGCATTAAACTCATGGGGTTTTAAAGAATCTATTTTATTATCTTTAAGCCACTGTATAAACTTATTTATTAGACGAGTATAAGTCTCTTGACTATTATGACTAAGTCCTTTTTCTATATCCAAATATTCTAAAAACTCCGGAATATGCTCTATAATTGATTTATTGCTTTGTTTCATATTATTAGTATATTAAACTTCGGTAAAGCTACATTATGCGAAGTATACTATCTATATTTTAACGCCTTTTAAGGCGTTGTCAAGGATACTCCCCCAATTAGTTATTATATGCGTAATAATATATAAAAATTAATGAATAAAAAACTTTAAAACTCTAACTATAGCTTCTAATGCTATAACAAAAAATCCAACTATTGCTCTTAAAAAAGATAATAAATGCGTAAATATTTCAGATATGGCAACATTATCTGTAAGATGAGTTATCTCGTTAAAAACCTTAGTAAAAATTTCTGATGCTTGAGCAACTAATTGATTTATATTCATGATTTTAATTAATTATTTTTAAAGCTTGATTGAGTCTTTCAATACTTTTTTCTTTTCCAAAAACTTCAGCTATTTCAAATGGACCTGGTGAAGCTTTCTTTCCTGATAAGGCAGCTCTTAATGGCCAGAGTAATTTTCCTTTATTTCCTGCGTAGCTTGGGTTTTCATCTATAAAACTATAAAATTTTATCTGTAAGTTAATTCTATTAAAGTCACCCTCTTTTATTTTTTCTAAAATATTTAAAGAATCTTGTAATGATTTTGCTA
This sequence comes from uncultured Candidatus Saccharibacteria bacterium, assembly GCA_964571515.1. Classification (GTDB taxonomy): domain Bacteria; phylum Patescibacteriota; class Minisyncoccia; order UBA6257; family UBA6257; genus DAOVIY01. Next base: position 5,523 of record CAZNBO010000014.1, on the reverse strand, counting down.
ATTCTATCTCTGTCATATCTTTCCATTTCAAAAGTTCTTTTGGATATTCAATCTCTTTTTTGAAAAAGAAATCAGATGAATCCATTAAATCACTTAATTTATCCATCCTTGGTAATTCTATGTCAACGACTTTTTTTATATAATCAATCTTGTAGTTTTCAATTATTTCAGGAGTAGACGAAAAGTTCTTAAGATAATCTACTACCCTATCCATTAATTCTTCTGAAGACATCTTTTTAAGATATTGGCTGTTAAACCAATCTAATCTTTTTGTATTAAAAATAGCTCCTCCTTTTTGGACGCGTTCTAAATCAAATTTATTAATTAATTCTTCTAAACCTAATATCTCTTCATTCCCTATTGGATGCCATCCTAAGAATGCTAAGAAATTAACTATAGCCTCAGATAAATATCCCATCTTTCTGTAATCAGTTAGAGCCATAGCCCCATGTCTTTTACTTAATTTAGATCTATCAGGGCCTAAAATCATCGGCAAATGCGCATAATTGGGCCTAGGAAGCCCTAATGCCTCCTGAACAGCTATTTGCTTAGGTGTATTAGAAATGTGGTCTTCTCCACGAATTACGTGCGTAATTTTCATTAGATAATCATCAATAACTACAGCAAAATTGTATAAAGGTTCTTTTAGACTTTTGGCTATAACAATATCCCCTACTAAGGATAAATCAAACTCTACTTCTTTACGAATAATATCTTCAAATTTAATTACCTTATTAGGCATTTTTATCCTTATTGTCGTTGGTTTACCCTCTTTTAAATAAGCTTCTACTACATCTTTAGATAAATCACGACATTTTCCTGAATATTTAGGAGGAACACCACGAGCAATCATTTCTTCTTTTTGGGCTTCTATTTCTTCTGGGGAACAAAAACAATAGTAGGCTTTTCCTTCTTCTAGTAATTGACGAAGATATTTTTCATAAATTTCTAATCTTTCGCTTTGACGATAAGGACCAAGAGGTCCATCAGTGCCAGGACCTTCGTCCCATTCTATGCCTAAAAATTTTAACCCTTCTAATATATTATCTTCGTATTCCTTCTTTGATCTTTTTTTATCAGTATCCTCTATTCTTAAAATAAACTTCCCGCCTGTTTTACGGGCGAATAAATAATTAAATAAACCTGTTCGGGCTGTACCTAAATGGAATAAACCAGTAGGGCTAGGCGCTAACCTTACTCTGGGACCAAACAATGATTGTGAAATTTTAGGATCATTCATAAAAATATATTGTATATATAGTATACTCTATACTCTATACAATTTGAAGTAGATGTTGTGCTATATCTTCTGCTGCTTTTGGTTTAGAAAACTCAAGAGCTGCTTGACTCATATCTTCTTTTTTCTTCTGTTTAGAAACAATCTGAAGAATTAAATCTGAAAATACATTTGGTTTTAAATTACCTTCTTCAATAACAACAGTTGCTTTATTTTTAGCATATTGATAAGCATTTTTCTTTTGATGGCCACGACTTGCCCATGGTAAAGGTATAAGAATTGAAGGTTTTCCACTTGCAGCAATTTCAAAAATTAAACCACTTCCAGCGCGAGCTATTATCAAATCACTCACAGCAAATACATCTTTTAAAGAAGAAATACTTGGTACTGTTGTTTCTTCAAAAAACGGCAAGGGATGATAATATTTTTGCTGCTCTTTATCACCTATAATTTCCTGAAAAACAACATCAGCTTCTCTAGCTACTTTTTCATATTTTTTTTTACCTGTTTGATGAATAACTTCTACATCCTTAATAATTTTCGGAAGAATATCTAAGATAAAGTCATTAATATGACTAGACCCTTGAGATCCTCCGATTATTGTTACTATTGGTCTTTCTTCATCTAAATTTAATAATTTCTTTACGTCTTTTTTGTTTAATGTTTTATCAAATAAATCTAACCGTATTGGGTTTCCTGTTAATAATGTTTTCTTTGGAGAAAAATATTTCTTTGTATAGTCAAAGGATATGAAAACCTTTTTACAAAATCTTCCTACAATATGATTAACTAAACCAGGAACAGCATCACTTTCGTGTGCATAGGTAGGTATGAAAAAAAGGATACCCCAAAAAACAACTGGAAAAGAGCCATATCCCCCCTTAGAGAAAATAACATCTGGCATTAAAGCATACACATAAAAAAGAGATTGAAAAATACCACCAATCATTTTAAAGAACCCTAAAATACTTTTAATAAAATTAAAAGAACCTCTTAATTTTCCAACTACGATTGTTTTTACTTTAATCCCCTCCTCTTTTAAAATATAGGGAAGAGTAAAATCATCAGGTCCAATATATATAACTTCCAAAGAAACCTTTTTTGTTTGAGCCTGCTTTTTAAGTTCCCTATAAACGGCAATTAAAGGAAATGTATGCCCACCAGAACCTCCGCCAGTAATAACTATGCGAATGGTTTTATCGAAAAAAAATCTAGGTTTTAAAAATGAAACATCCATGATTTACAATTATTAAGTTTGTTAATTATGATTTATGTCTGTTTTGCTATATTACTTAAAATTCCAAGACTAATCAATGTAGCAACTAAAGAACTTGGACCATAGCTTATAAAAGGAAGAGGAATTCCTGTAATTGGTAAAAGTTTACACATAGCAGCTATATTAATAAATGCTTGAAAACCAATATTACAAGTCAATCCTATTGCTAAAAATTTTCCTAAATTGTCCGGAGCCTTTTTAGCTATTTTCAAACCAATTGATATTAGTATAAGAAAAAGAATAATAATTAATGAAGATCCTAAAAAACCAAACTCTTCGGCAATGATAGAAAAAATAGCATCTGTATGACTTTCAGGTAAATAATTAAATTTTTGTATTGATCTTCCGAACCCTATTCCAAATAATCCTCCGGAACCAATACCAATCAAAGATTGAATAATATGATACCCTTTCCCTAATGGATCACTTTCTGGTGACCAAAAAGACAAAATTCTTTGCAACCGATAAGAAGTTCTCTGTATTAGGAAAGTTAATCCTAAGATACTAGTTGTACCTAAAGAAAAAAATTGGAGCATACTCATTCCTGCGACTATATAGACAGAAATACTGGATAATCCTAAAACCAATAAAGTTCCTGTTGCTGGTTGCTGAAAGATGATAAAAGCAATAATAGCTAAAGTAGATACAAAAATAATGAAAGGAATAGCATTCATCTTTCTCCTCTTGTCTATTGAAAAACGACTTAATAAACCAGCAAGAAAAAGAATATAAGTTAATTTTATAAATTCAGACGGTTGAAAGTTAACAGGTCCAACTCTAAGCCAACGGCGAGCCGGCGAGCCTAGAGGTTGAAGCGCTGGAATAAAACATAAAAGCAATAAAACAATATTTAGAATTAGTAAAATTAAAGATAATTTTGTCAAAGAACGATAATTAATTTTGGAGGCAACCCAAGCCAAGATTAACCCTAAAAATATCCCAAGCAACAATTGCTTTTTGACAAAATGATAAACATCTCCATATTCTTGTTCTCCTATTACAGCAGAAGCACTTATTAAAGCAATCAAACCTACCACTAGAAGAAGTAAACTAAAAGTAATTAATAAGCGATTAAGTTTATTTTGTATAAACATCTATTATATTGTATAATATTTTTAATATAAGCTCAAACAAGAACTTACTTTCTATTAAAAACAAGATAAAATATATTCATATGATGAAATTATTAAAAACATTAATAATAATTTTGCTTTTAGGAATTGGTATATTTTTTGGCTTTCGTTCTTTCCAAAAATATATAGGATTAAGAGGTACTCTAGAAGTTAGGATTCACCCTTCCGAAGCTTCTTTAAAAATTAATAATAAAACTTATCAAAACAAACGAGGAGTTTTAAAAATTAGATTAAATCCTGGTGAATATTCTTTGTTTCTCTCCTGTCCAGATTATTCATTTTGGGAAGATGAGATAATTATTGAAAGTAATAAAATCACTGACCTTAATCATATTTATCTTTTTCCTAACAGTTGGTCTAAAGAGAAAATTATAGCAAGCAAAAATATTGAACGTTTCTATTTAAGCCCGGATTCTAATAGAATTCTTTATATAAAAAAACTATCCAAATATAATTGGTATATTTTTGATAGAAATTCAAAAGAAGGAGAATATTTTTTTGAGTCCTCTTCTTTGCCTAACGAAATAGTCTTTTCTACTAAAAAGATTCTTGTTCAAACAGGAGAAAACGACTGGAAAATTGTATTTTTACCGAAAAGTTTAATCAAAAATAGTATTTCATTAAAAACTTCATTAAAAGGAGCATTGGATCAAGCAGAATTAAGAAAAGAAGGAACATCTTTAACCATTAATCAGGCTATTTTTTATTCTGAAAATGATCGAGACATAATCGTCAGAACCTCTGATGCTATCTATATTCTTGATTTTCTCACAGAATCTATAGAAAAAATATATGAAGGGAAAAGTTCCCCTTTTATAATTGATAATGACTCTATCTATTTTATAAAAGAAAACGGTGTTTTTGCAACAATTTCTTTACAAACAAAAGAAGAAACAGAAACATCACTGTATAGTTTTTCTATTGAAAATATTGGAAAAACTAAAATTAGAAAAGCAAAAAACAATAATAGATTTTTAGTCATCGAGGGATCACAAAAAGCTTATTACCTAGAAAAATTTGAAAATCTACCAAAACTAATTAGTGAAAATATTATTGATGGCATTTTCTCTTTAAATGAAAATAAAATATTATTATCTTCAAAAGATAAAATAGAAATTTATGATTTAGAAGATAATATAAAATCTTCTAAAAAACTTTATTCCGATGTTCCAGTTTTTTGGTTTATTGACGATAATCATCTTCTATTCCAGAAAGATAATATGCTCAATATCTATGCACTTAAAAATAATAAAACCTGGCCCATTGCTAGTGATATAGAAAATAATAATTTCTTTTACGATCCTTCTATAAATTATATCTTTTATCTTTCAGAGACTGGTGTAATAAAAGTATCTCTGTAGATTTATTCGTATCTCAAAGCATCAATTGGGCTTAATTTTGCTGCTTTACGAGCAGGATAAATCCCAAAGACAAGACCAATGACTGCAGCAACTCCAAAAGCTAGAATGATAGAACTTAAAGAAAGAACAAAGTCCCATTGTATGCCTAAAGCCATAGTTAAAACAATGCTTACAAGATAGGAAAAGATAGCTCCTAATAAAATTCCTAATACTCCACCTAAGACAGTAAGAACCACTGATTCAATTAAAAATTGATAAAGAATATCTTTACTACGAGCACCAACTGCTTTTCTCAAACCAATCTCCCTTGTTCTTTCAGCTACTGAAACTAACATAATATTCATAATTCCAACTCCACCAACAACTAAAGCAATAGCAGCTACAGAAGACAGGAGTAATGTAAGAATACTTGTTACTGTATTCATAATATCAGCAGTTTCTTTTCCACTTACTACCTTAAAATCATCTTTAGCTAAATCACCATCTGGATTATATATATTATGTCTTTCTCTTAAA
>CAZNBO010000013.1:0-11918 GCA_964571515.1 uncultured Candidatus Saccharibacteria bacterium | reverse complement strand
TAACCATTATTGCTCTTTTAGCTTCCTTAATCTTAGTAGGTATGGGTGGAGCTAGAGCTAAAACTAGAGACGCAAGAAGAATAGCAGATTTGCATAATGTTATGAATGCTTTAGAGCTTTATTATGCTAAGAATTATTATTATCCTGACGAAAGTGATTGGACTGGCTTAACGACTGCTTTAACTACTGGAAATGTTGGTATTCATAGAATTCCTCAGGATCCTCTAAATACAAGTCCAACTGCAAAAAGTTATTATTATGGAGTATCAACTGATGGTCAAGATTACGGTTTAGGAGCTGATTTAGAAACCGTAGATCCTTCTCTAAATAATGATATTGATGGAGTTCTCCATGGTATTTCATGTGACGATCCTGCTTATTGTATCCGACCATAGTTAAATAATATTAATGATGATTCCATTATCTTTTTTGGTTTTTATCTTTGGAACCATAATTGGAAGTTTTCTGAATGTTGTTATTGATAGAGCTGACATGAAAGAATCCCCTGTAAAGGGGCATTCTTTTTGTCCTCATTGTCATAAAACTTTAGCTTGGTGGGAATTGATTCCTATTCTGAGTTTCTTTTTATTAAAAGGCAAGTGTTCTTCTTGTAAGCATAAGCTTTCTTGGCAATATCCTTTAGTGGAAACTGGGGCAGGTTTGTCTTTTGTATTGCTTTTTTGGCGGTTTTTACGTTTTCCGCTTATAAATTTTTCTTTGTTGCAAAACATTACTTTTGAAAACTTATTTATTTATCTTGTTTTTTTTGTTTGGTTGTACTGGATTGCTGTTTTAATAATTATTTCTGTTTATGATTTTAAGAAATATTTAATTTTAAATGAAGTATTAATTCCAGCAATAATTTTTAGTTTTTTTTGGAAAATAATTTTAGGATTTTTAATTCAAAAACAATCTTTTTATTTCATTCCTAATCTTACTCATTTTCTTGGTGATAAAACTTTTGTTTTTGGTTACTATTCATATTTCAATTCTATGTTCTTTGGAATAATTTTTGCTTGTGGCGTTATTTCTTTTTTGGCATGGACAACAAAGGAAAAAGCTATGGGATGGGGCGATGCTATATTAGCGTTTTTTTTAGGAATTGTCTTAGGATGGCCAGAAGTGTTAGTGGCACTAATGATTGCTTTTTTGGCAGGAGGAAGTGTTGCTTTGGTTCTTTTGCTTTTTAAAAAGAAAACCATGAAAAGCTATCTTCCGTTTGCGCCGTTTTTATCTTTTGGAGCCCTGACAGTTATGTTTTTTGGTGATATAATAATAGAGAAGTATTTATCCTTATTATTTTAAAATTGTGAAATTAAAAATCAAAAATTTAAAATTTTCTCCGGGATTTACACTTATTGAAATGTTGGTGACTTTAGGTATTGTTGCTGCTATGAGTGCTATGGTTTTAGGTTATTCGAGAAAAAGTGAAACAACTACTTATCTTGTTCGTGAAGGTAATCGTATAGTATTTGAATTACGAAGAGCTCAAAACCAGGCGATGTTAATGTTAGAACGAGATTCTGGGAGTGAAAAAGTTTGTGGTTGGGGAATTTATATAGATCCATCAGATCTTCCACATGTAGAACAATTCTTTTTATTTGCGGATTTATGTTTAACAGGAGAATCAAAGGGGAATGAAAAATATAATACAAACGAAGAAGTTGAAAAAAATACGCTTTTAAAAGGAGTAGAGATTTTTTACAGTAATGTTTCTTCTGTTACATTTATTCCTCCAGAGCCGAGAATAAAATTTAATCCTGATATAGGTGATGGAACTGATGCGAAGATTCGAATTCAATTAAAAAATCAACCCGAAACGTATTGTGAAATACAAGTTTCTGAAACAGGACAAATTCATAAAGAATTAAAATGGAATTAAAACAACAAACAAAATGAATTTTAAGAATAAAAATAAAGCCTTTACTTTGGTTGAAGTTTTAATCGCTGTTTCAATTTTAACCGTTGGAATTCTTTCCGGCTTTATTCTTGTTACTAAAGTGCTTTATAGCACCGCAGTTATTCAAGAGAGGTTAACTGCAAGTTTTTTAGCGCAAGAAGGAATAGAATTAGTGCGGCAGATTAGAGACAGTAATTTTTTACGAATAATGAACGGAGAATCTGTAGAATGGAAAGATGGATTGGCAGATGGTAATTATATTATTAAGTCAAAAACCGGGAGTGAAGAATCTATAACTTTAATTCTCATTAATCCAGGAGAAGGATCTAATTTTTTTTATGATAATGATACTAGGATTTATAATTATACGGATGGAGACCCAACAAATTTTAATAGGGAGGTAAAGATTACAACTATAAATGAGGATGAAATTCGTGTTGAGTCTATAATGAAATGGACAACTAAAAAAATAGATTTTAATTTAACTGTTGAAGATCATTTATTTAATTGGATGAAATTCTAAATATATAAAAAATGAATTTTAATAAATTTCAACAAGTTTCAACGAATCTCAAAAAAAAACAAAAGGCTTTCACTCTTGTTGAAGTTTTAGTTTCGGTAAGTCTTTTCGCGATAGCCATTATAGCTCTTTCGCAGGTATATATAGCAGTTATACGTTCAGAGAGAGTTGCTTACGCCCTTTTAAATAGTGAAAATAGTATTAGGAATAGTTTGGAAGTCATGGCTCGCTCTATCAGGCTTGGAAAAGATTTTGAAATTTTATTAGAGCCTGAAGGTGAAAAATTATGTTTTGATTATCATTCAGAGGGAATTTGGAAAAATTCTTGTTATCGTTTTAATGTTTATGACCATACATTAGAAAAATCTTCAGAAGGAGGTCCTTTTATGTCTATGCTTGATCCGCAGTTAGAAGTTAATTATGGTAAATTTTATACTAAAGGGGGTCGTACTGACTCGCAATTAACAATTATTATTAATTTGGAAGTTTCTACACACGCTAAGCAGCAAGAATATTTATTTAATTTACAAACTGCTGTAACCCCAAGATCTTTGGGAGAGGAAATTTAATTATGAAGAATTCAAATATAAAAGATAAATCATCAGGTCAGATATTTTTAATGAGCATTTTGGTTTTAGCTGCCGTAATGACTTCTGCTTTGTTTTTGATGTCAATTTTCATTAAAGATTTTCGTCAGTCTATAGAAACATCTGAATCTGTTAAAGCGTTTTATGCTGCTGATGCAGCTATGGAGTGGGAGATTTATAATAGCTTGAATGATCCAGATATCGTTATGCCGGTTATGAATAATGATACTAGCTATACTTCACAAAATAATTTTTCCGAAAGTAAAAATATTAAAACTGTTGGTATTTCAAAAAAAGTTAATCGGGGGCTAGAAGTTAATTTTTCAACAGAATAGAATACCAATATATTAACGCTTAATAATACTTATTTATTATATTATGCTATTTATTGGTATAATTTGAATTAACTCATATATTAGTATTGTATATTATGACTAAAGGACAGGTAAAAAAAAGGCTTGCGAAATTAAAAAAAGAAATCGATAAAGATCGTTATGCTTATCATGTTTTAAATCAGTCTTTAATTTCAGATGAAGCGTTAGATTCTTTAAAAAAGGAATTATTTGATTTAGAACAGCAATATCCAGAATTTATTACTTCTGATTCTCCTACTCAAAGAGTAGGCGGAAAGCCATTAAAGAATTTTAAAAAAGCAGAACATAAAGTTCGCATGTTTTCATTAAATGACGCTTTTAGTGAAAAAGATATGTATGATTGGTATGAAAGAATAGAAAAGCTTCTTCCTCTGTCCGCTAAGATAGATTTTTATTGTGAATACAAATTTGATGGTTTGGCAATTTCTTTAGAATACAAAGATGGGATTTTAGAAATTGGTTCGACTAGGGGGAATGGAAGAATAGGTGAAAACGTCACACAGAACCTTAAAACAATTGAAGCAATTCCTTTGCATTTGTTGGAGAAAGAAAAAGTTATTGATAATTTGCTTAAAATAGGAATGAATAAGGTAGCCAATCGTTTGAAAGATAAATTTCCTCGTTATTTAGAGGTTAGGGGGGAAGTGCTTTTGGATAAGAAAGAATTTAAACGAATTAATGAAGAACGAATAAAACAAGGACTTTCGCTTTATGCTAATCCGCGTAATGTTGCCGCTGGTTCAATTCGGCAATTAAATCCAAAAATCACATCAAGCCGTCATTTAAATTCTTACATTTATGAATTGGTAACAGATTTAGGGCAGGAAACACACGAACAAGAACATTTAATTTTAAAAGCGTTTGGTTTTAAAACTCATTGTAATAATGAAAAGGTTAATTCATTAGAAAAAGTTTTTCTTCTTCACAAAAAAATAAAAAAACAAAGGGATAGTTTACCCTATGAAATTGATGGTGTAGTTGTTATAGTAAATAACGAAGAGCATTTTAAAGAATTAGGAACGGTTGGTAAAGCTCCTCGTGGAGCGATAGCATATAAATTTCCTTCAAAAGAGGCTACGACTATTGTGGAAAATATCATTATTCAGGTAGGAAGAACTGGTGTTCTAACTCCAGTAGCTATTTTAAAACCTGTTCAGATAAGTGGGGCAACTATTACTAGAGCTACACTTCATAACAAAGAGGAAATAAAAAGGTTAGGATTAAAGATAGGGGATACTATAATAGTAAATAGAGCTGGTGATGTTATTCCTCAGGTTGTAAAAGTGTTAAAAGATTTACGAACTGGAAATGAAAAAATCTTTCATATGCCTAAAAAATGTCCTGTTTGCGGTTATAATACTGAAGAAGATGATGGGGGGATATTAGTTCGTTGCTCTAATAAAAATTGCTTTGCTCGTTTCCAAGAAAGGCTATATCATTTTATCGGTAAAGGGGCATTTGACATAAAAGGGATAGGTCCAAAATTAATTAATAGATTTTTGGATGAAGGGTTAATTCAAGATGCTACTGATTTATTTGATTTAAAAGAAGGAGATATAGCTCCTTTAGAAAGATATGGAGAAAAGTCTAGCCAAAATATCGTTTTTACAATTCAAGCGAATAAAAATATATTATTAAATCGATTTTTATTTGCTTTGGGAATTCTTCATATAGGAGAAGAAACAGCATTACTTTTAGCTAAATATTTTCAAAAAAAACTTGATTTAAATAAAGTTTCAATTCAGAATTTAATTAAAATTGGTTCTAATTTAAAACGAGAGGAATTGGAACAAATTTCTTCAATTGGGCCTAAGATAGGTAAGGCAGTATATGATTGGTTTAATGATAAAAAAAATATAGAATTTCTTAAAAAACTTCAGCAAAAAGATATACAATTATTACCTGTATCAATTTCTGAAAAACATGGAAAATTAAAAGATTTGAGATTTGTTATTACTGGAGTATTAAAATCGATCTCTCGTGAGCAAGCAAAAGAAAAAATATTAACTCTAGGCGGTAAAGTGAATGAAGCTCTTTCTTCAAAAACAAATTATTTAATTGTAGGGGAAAATCCAGGATCTAAATATCAAAAAGCTAAAAAATTAGATGTGAAAACTATTAATGAAAAAGAATTCTTATGGATTTTAAAGAAATAGACCATTTATTAGAGTTATCAAGAATAGAATTATCTTCTCAAGAAAAAGAGAAGATTGCTTTAGATCTTGAAAAAATCTTAGGTTATGTGAGGCAATTACAAGAATTAGACACTAATGATATAGAGCCCATGACAGGAGGTACTTTAATTGAAGATATTTGCAGAGAAGATAAAATTGACGAACAGAAGATAAACGGGAGTAAAGAATTAAAAGAATCCGCCTCTAATTTAAAAGATGATTACTTCAAAATTCCACCAATTTTTTAAAACTTATGATTAAAGAAATTCACGACAAATTAATAAATAAAGAAATTACCGCCACGGAATTAATCAAGGGGTATTTTAAAACGATTGATGAAAAAGATAATCAGATAAAAGCTTTCTTAACTTTGACTAAAGATCAGGCATTAGAACAAGCTGAAAAGATAGACAAGAAGATTAAACAAGGAAAAGAAATTAATGATTTAGAAGGAATTCCTTATGCAACTAAAGACAATATGTTGGTTAAAGGAGTAAAGGCTACTGCTGGCTCAAAGATTTTAGAAAACTATACTGCTTCTTTTGATGCGACAGTAATAAAAAAATTAAAAGAGCAAGGAGCGATTTTGTTAGGAAAAACAAATATGGATGAATTTGCTATGGGATCTTCTACAGAAAATTCAGCTTTTTTTACAACAAAGAATCCACATGATTTGGAAAGAGTTCCAGGGGGTTCTTCTGGAGGTTCTGCTGCTTCTGTGGCAAGTAAGATGTCAGTTTTTGCTTTAGGATCAGATACAGGTGGATCAATTAGACAACCAGCTGGTTTTTGCGGAGTGGTTGGATTTAAACCAAGCTATGGAACGGTTTCACGTTATGGACTTATTGCCATGGCTTCATCTTTAGATATTATTGGACCGTTTGCTCAAACTGTGGAAGACGCAGAAATAATTTTTAAAAATATTACAGGTAAAGACAAAATGGATTCTACTTCTCAAGACATTTCTGCAGTTTTAGATAAAACACAGAATATACAAAATGTAGTTTTTGGTTTGCCTAAAGAATATTTTCAAGAAGGATTAGATGATAAAATTAAGAAAACTATTGAAAAGATGGTTGAAAAAATTAAATCTCAAGGAGCTACTATTAAGGAAGTTAGTTTACCTTCTACTTCTTATGCTCTTCCTTGTTATTATATTATTATGCCTGCTGAAGTAAGTTCTAATTTAGCCCGTTTCGATGGTATCCGTTATTCTTCAATTAATGATTATTCTGATTTGCATGATATGTATTTTAAGACAAGGGGAAAAGGATTTGGAGCAGAGGTGCGTAGGAGAATAGTTTTAGGAACATATGTTTTATCAAGTGGATATTATGACGCTTATTATAAAAAAGCTCAGCAAGTCAGGAGACTAATTGCTCAAGAATTTAATAAAGTTTTTGAAGAAGTTGATTTTCTTATTACTCCTACTTCTCCAACGTTTCCTTTTAAGATTGGCGAAAAAATTAATGATCCATTATCAATGTATCTCTCTGATATTTTTACTGTAGGTGCTAATATTGCAGGAATACCAGCAATTAATTTACCTTGTGGACAAGCAGGTAATTTGCCTATAAATATGCAGATTATTGGCCCATATCTTTCTGATTTTTCATTATTAAATATATCAAAAACAATTGAAAATATTATTTCATAATGCCAGAATCTATTTTTACATATTTTTTTTACTTTAAGATTTTTTGTCTTGTAATGAGTTGCGGACTATTAATTGGAACAACTTATCTTTTTTGGAAATTACGTATTTTTTCTAAATATATAGAAAAGATACAAAATTGGTGGGGGATTGTTCCTGTTTTTTCTTTGTCAGGAAAAAGCAGTAAAGAATGGAAAAAGATAGATCAGCTTTTAAAAGAAGCTTATCAATCTTCATGGAAATTAGCAGTAATTAAAGCAGAAGCAATCGTGGGGAAAACACTAAGCTTTATGGGTTATCCTGGAGATGATTTTGTAAAAAATCTAGAAGAATTAAAATTCAGAAATTATCAGAATTTAGATGTATTGCTTGGGCTTCATGATATTAGAGAAAAAATTATTGAAGATAAAAACTTTTCTTTAGATAAGGACAGAGCAAAAGAAATCGTATTTATATATAAAAAATTTTGGAATGAGTTATTAAATACGTTGTAATAATCTTGCATTTTAACTACTTTTCTTTTATACTAAGACTCGCGGGGTGGAGAAGTAGTATCTCACGAGGCCCATAAAAATTTTGTGGCCCAGGATGGTAACGTTCTGTGGAAAAACTCTCTAAATTGCCGGGAACCCCTTAATATATTTATATCTTAAGGGCAATCAGCAGCCAAGCTCCTTATATCTTTTATAGGATTGTAAGGATAAGGTTCAGAGACTATAATGGGAGCTCCCTTTGTAAAGAAGGGAGATGGGATAGTCCATTCCATTTGGTAACAAGTGGTAGCATTAAGAACCTCGAGACGTTGGTGCAATTCCAGCCCCCGCAACTACAAGTTCCAAAATTAGGATTGCTATATTTCTGGACCTACGGTATAATAGACTATACCTTAAAGCGTGGGTTCTATGGCTAGAATTAAAGAAAAAAATGAAGTTCTCAAATTACGTCAAAAAGGAAAGAGCATAAATGAGATTGTTAAAAAATTGGGCGTACCTAAAAGCACTGTTAGTCAATGGTGTAGGAATATTCGAATTACCCAAAAACAAATTGAAAGACTTGCTAAGCGACAAAAATCCGGAAGTTATAAAGGAAGAATGAAATTTTTAGAGAGAATAAGGAAGGAAAGAATGGAAGAGATAGTAAAATTGAGAAAAGAAGGATTGAAAGAAATCGGCAATCTTAATAAGAGAGATATCTTTATTGCTGGTGTGGCAATGTATTGGAGCGAAGGTTATACATATCCAGGTGGTGATCAAGTTGGATTTACAAATTCTGATCCAAAAATGATTCTATTTATGTTAAAGTGGTTAAGAGAAATTTGTAAAATTCCGATTGAAAAACTTGCTTTTCAGATTAAGATTAATAAACTTCATAAAAATAGAATAAGGGATGTAGAAAATTATTGGTCTGAATTAATGAAGGTACCATTAAGCCAATTTAACAAAACGATTTTAATAAAAAGCAACGTTAAAAAAATTTATCCCAATTTTAATATTCATTATGGTACTTTAAGAATAGTAGTTCATCAGGGGACTAAATTAAGAAGAAAAATTCATGGTTGGATTGAAGGATTGGCAATAGGGATATAAAGTGTTAGCCAGGGTAGCTCAGTCGGTTAGAGCATAGCACTCATAAAGCTAAGGTCGTGGGTTCGATTCCCACCCCTGGCACTGATAATTGAATATTTTAAAATGGGCCGGTGGAGCAGTCTGGAGTGCTCGGATCCCTGTCACGGATCAGGTCACGGGTTCAAATCCCGTCCGGCCCGCTAATTTTTTTTGTAATTTTTTATATTTAGACGCCCTCGTAGCTCAGTGGATTAGAGCATGACACTCCTAACGTCAAGGTCGCAGGTTCGAGTCCTGCCGGGGGCACAAAATATTAATTTAGGTTGACAAAGAAAATTTTTCCTTTATAATATTTAGTACCTCATATCGAGGAGTTCTTTGATAATTTAATAGTTAGTTAAATATTTCACACATTAGATATTAAAATTTAGTAGTGTGGAATACGTTCAATTTTTTCTGGTTATTCCAAGATTTTAAATGAGGATTTGATCCTGGTCCAGGATGAACGCTAGCGGTGTGGATAAGGCATACAAGTCGTACGATTCCGATTTATCGGAATAGTGGCGAACGGGTTAGTAATACCTTGGTAACTTACCATCAAGATGGGGATAGTTCGTCGAAAGGCGAGGTAATACCCAATAGTTCCCAATTTTCTATGAAGATTGGGATAAAGGAGTAATCTGCTTGATGATAGACCTAGGTCCTATCAGCTTGTTGGTGAGGTAACGGCTCACCAAGGCTATGACGGGTAGGGGGTGTGAGAGCATGGTCCCCAACAAGGGCACTGAGACACGGGCCCTACTCCTACGGGAGGCAGTAGCCGAGAATCTTCGGCAATGGGCGAAAGCCTGACCGAGCGACACCGCGTGTGGGAAGAATGGTTTCGGCCTGTAAACCACTTTTCTCCAGGAAGAATGCCGTTTATTCGGTATGACATTACTGGAGGAATAAGGAGCTGCAAACTATGTGCCAGCAGCAGCGGTAATACATAGGCTTCAAGCGTTATCCGGATTTACTGGGCGTAAAGCGTCCTTAGGCGGTTTTGTTAGTTTGTTGTTAAAGCCTCTGGCTCAACCAGGGAGAAACAATGAATACGGCAAGACTAAGAGGAAGAAAGAGGTTGGCGGAACACACGGTGTAGGGGTGAAATCCGTTGATATCGTGTGGAACACCGAAAGCGAAGGCAGCCAACTGGGTCTTTCCTGACGCTCAAAGACGAAAGCGTGGGTAGCAAAAAGGATTAGATACCCTTGTAGTCCACGCCCTAAACGATGGGTGCTAGTTGCTGGTAGTATCGACCCTATCAGTGACGAAGCTTACGCGTTAAGCACCCCGCCTGGGAAGTACGGTCGCAAGACTAAAACTCAAAGGAATAGACGGGAGTTCGCACAAGCGGTGGAACATGAGGTTTAATTCGATAACAAACGAAGAACCTTACCAGGGCTTGAAACTCCGATGAAATTCCGGTGAAAACCGGAACCTCTGCAAGGACATCGGAACAGGTGCTGCATGGTTGTCGTCAGCTCGTGGCGCGAGTCGTTCCCTTCAGTGGGGAAACGAGCGCAACCCCTATCCTATGTTACAAGTGTCATAGGAGACCGCCTCGCACTCAGTACAGGAATTTTAATTTCTGTTCGTGTTCTGAGTGCGGGGAGGAAGGTGGGGATGACGTCAAATCAGCATGGCCCTTTGATGCCCTGGGCTACACTCATGTTACAATGGGATTGACAATGCGTTGCTAAACCGTAAGGCGGAGCTAATCGCATCAAACAATCTCCCAGTCCGGATTGAGGTCTGCAACTTGACCTCATGAAGTTGGAATCGCTAGTAATCGCGGGTCAGCTATACCGCGGTGAATACGTTCTCGAACTCTGTACTCACCGCCTGTCAAGTCAAGGAAGCCGGGAATACCTAAAAATCGCCGTTTGGCGGACTAGGGTAGGTTCGGTGACAGGGGCTAAGTCATAACAAGGCACCGCTAGCGGAAGCTGGTGGTGAAACTTTTCTTTTATAGAATTTTTTATCTGTTTTTTCAGATAAAAACTTTTAGGTTGATTCTGTCGTTCATCAACTGATGAATTTTGACAGATATGGATGTCAGTCTTACCATCCAAAAAATAAGACTAATTACTTTACACTTGGGGTAACCAGAAAGGATTGAAACTAAAAACAACTTTGTCTATTTGGCAAGGTTGTTTTTAGTTTTATGGTCTGATATACTTAAAAAATAGTTATTAAAATGTTTTTGAGAAAATCAATATATTGATATAATAAAAATTAATTTTTATGAATAACAAACCAACGGTTTTATTGGTGGAAGATGATCCTTTTTTGAGTAGCGTTTTAAGAATGAAATTAGAAAAGGAATCATTTAAAGTTGTTAGAGCAGCAGATGGTGATGAGGCCTTAAATTTTTTAACAGAACAAGGAGTAAAACCTGATTTAATTCTCTTGGATTTAATTTTACCTAAGAAAAACGGTTTTGAAGTTTTAGAAACTATTCGTCAAGATCCACTCCTAGAAAAGCTTCCAGTTATTATTATCTCTAATCTTGGACAGCCTTCTGATATTGAAAGAGGTAAGGCATTAGGAGTTATTGATTATTTCATAAAAGCTCGTCTTTCTGTAGAGGAACTAGTTAATAAAGTAAAAAAACAAACTGAAGCAATAGAAGAATTAAAATCTAAAGAACAGACTTCTTGACAATAGAAAAATTTATTCATATAATTAAAACAGAAAATAACAAGGTCGAATTTAAATAATAAATAATAAATTACAATAATAAATTACAAATGAAAATAAATACAATAAAAACAAAAAAGGGGTTTACTTTATTAGAATTACTTATCGTTATAGGTATTTTAGCAATCTTATCAACCACAGTAGTTTTAGTAATTAATCCAGCTCAGCTTTTGAAAAAAGCTCGTGATTCTCAGAGAATTTCTGACTTGAATACAATGAAAACAGCAATTGCTTATTATATTACTGAGACAGGTTCTCCAGAGATTGGTACTGTCAGCTTAACTTATTCTCATCTTGCTACTCCTGACTGTTTTACTGCCGCTACTAATACTGGTAATGGCCTTGTAACTACAGATGGTACTGGTTGGATACCTATTGATTTTGATGGTATGACTGGCGGTT
>CAZNBO010000012.1:0-12118 GCA_964571515.1 uncultured Candidatus Saccharibacteria bacterium | reverse complement strand
AATAAAATATAAATCATAATAATCCCTTGGTTTATACCGATTGAGTAGTGCTAATAATTTACCCTTTACTATTTCTTTTGGAGATAAATACACCAAAACATAGGCGGGCAGAAAATCTGAAATAATAGTTGTTACAGATTTCTCTAAAGACTCTTCTTTGCGCAAAGAAACTTCCATATTAATTTCACCTCTAAAATTATAAAAAGAATAAGAAAGAATTCCTAAATAACCGCCTGAAGTCAGTTTAGCTTCTTTCAATTCTATTAGAATTCCTTCATTTTCTATCTTATTAATTGATTCTAAAAAGAAACTGTCTAATTTATTTTTAGACAGAGCCTTCTGAACACTAAAATCTAAATCTTCAGAAAATCGTGGGCTATGAAAAACTATTTTTAAAGCGGTTCCCCCTTTAAATAAAAGAGCATCGGAACCTTGTTGACCATAAAGTGCCGACAAAAACAGGTGTTGAACATATTCCCTAGCAACATTATCTTCAATCGTTTGGTTTTTAATAGATAATTCTCTGATTGCGTCTTGACTCAGCATAAAAGTTATTAATTATTTCTTTAATTTTCTTCTTTTGAAATTGATTAGCGTAGTTTAATAATTTAGTTTTCTTAATTTTGCTTAAATCAATTCTTTCATAAGCTAATTTTCTTTTTCCCAAAACAACAAGATAAAGATAATCAACTAAAGCTTTTTCTGGTTCAGCAATTAAAATAGTAGCATCTTTGATCTTAATTGGCTTATACCCATTAAAACAATCTTTTTTAATCTTTTTATAAGAATATTTAATGTTATTAACATTAAATGATCTGGTAGTGCGTGAACTAGCAGAAATTACTTCATAAATTGTTTCCGGAATTATCCCATAGAACGATAGGGCTGTTTCAAAAGATATATAAGATGGTTGATAAACCTTATTAGCTATTTCAAATTCATGAGGAGAATTATTTTTAAAAAAATATAATCCTTTTCTTGCTTTTATGATAAAACCCCGTTGTGTATAGCGGGAAATGCTTCTTTTGGCCAACTCGTAATCTATGCCCAAAATCCTTTTATAATCTAAAATAGTAAATAATTTTAAATTAACCTCTTTAATTTTCTCTTCGGCTATAATTGCATTAATTCTTTTAGTTTTTTTGAGCATAATTATTGTCGCATTTAAGGGACAAAATTGTCCCTTAAATGAAATATACTATAAAAAATATCCCGCGTCAAATGAAAGATTAACTACTAAAAACAGGGTTTGTTTTAATAATTTTCAGATAAGTACCCAAAGTGATAAAAACCTTCTTCATAATACTTTCCAATTTCCTAAAGATATTTACTTATCTCTTTAATGCTCTCTGAAACTAAATTTTTTCTTAACCAATCTTTTTGCTTTTCATCAACTAACTCACCTACGCCTTGCAAAACATTTTTTGAATTATAATTTTTCTTAATAAACTTGATTAAAAAACTAAAATATTCTTCTGGAGATTTGTCGATTCTTTCTTTTAATAATTTAGGATCAATAAAATATCCTTTTTTCAAAAAATAATAAATATCAAATAGATCACGAGCAACAGGTAATTTCCTTTCTGTTATAGCTATCACTTTATGAGTCACCATTGTTGGAATATCAACAATTTTTAATTCAACACCTAAAAGCCGACAAATTTCATAATTATTATTTTCCCATTTTCTTTTATTGAATTCTATCTTAATATTTGGAGTGTTTTGTTCATAATCCAGCATAAAAAATACAGTGTATCTTTTATCATAAAAATCTTTGATTCGACCATATTTTTGAATAATTATTTTAATCTGGTCTATGTCTTTTGAATTTAAATCTTCTAAAATATCAAAATCTAAATCTAGTGAAAGTCGGGGTAATCCATAAAACAACATAGCAGCGGTACCTCCTTTAAAAGCAATTTTACCGTTTAAAGATTTTAAAATATCTAACAAAAGCTCTGTTAGAATTCTCTTATGTTTATCAATATTAACTCTATTCTTAGTCATAAATTAAAAAGAATTAAGAAAATCTTTGATTTTGCTTTTCACTGATTGTGGATAATATTTTAATAGATTTTGTAATCGTAATTTGTTTACTTTTTCTAAATTATCAATATTAGGGTGCATGCCTAAATACAAACAATCTAAAATAGCACGCTCGGGAGTAGCAATACTAAAATTTTCTAAAAATTGAATGCCTTCTAAATTCAACAATAATTCTTTTTTAAGCGTAAAATACCTTAATGTATAATCAGCCATTTTTCTTTTATAATTAATTAAAGTCGCTGATTCTATTTCCTGACTGGCTTGAAAGGATATGCCGTGATAAAAAAGAGCACTATTGAAGGAAACGTAAGAAGGAGTAATAACAGTATTCGCCAATTCATAAATATTAAAATCCTTCTTTAAACTATAATACCCTCTTGCTATCCTGAATAACAAACCCCTGTCTACCATTCTTTTTATAACAATATTAAAAGATTCTTTTTTAACACCCCAAAGGTTAATTAAAGACTTAGCCGAAAAAGTTGTTCTGTTTAGCTTGTTTAGTATAGCTAAACGCTCTGCATTATTCATATAATTCCGAGTGATAGTATACAAGTTTGTATACTATCATTGTATATCTACTAAATTTCCCTGTCAAGCATAATAACTGATTATAAATATTTTCCTCTAGATTCTAAATGTTCTTCAAATGTTTCAGAAAAAATTGTTCTTCCTGTTTTTCTATCAGTCATATAGTACCAATAATCATTTGCTAATGGATTTAAAGCTGATTGCATTGATTCTATTCCCGGATTATTAACAGGTGTAGGCGGTAACCCTTTATAAAGATAAGTATTATAAGGAGAATCTAATTTAAATAATTCACGAGTAAGAGAACACTTTTTAAATGATTCATATTCGGCATAACATATTGTCGCATCTATTTGAAGAGGAAAATTTGTATCTAACCTTCTCCAAAGAATATCTGCCACCATTCTCTTGTCTTCTTCTTCACGAACTTCTTTTTCTAACAAAGAAGCCATTATTAAAATTTCATAAAAACTTCTTTTTTGCTCTTTTATATCAAAGAATAGATCATTTTCAATTTTTGAAACAAAATTATCTATAAATATTGAAAGAATTTCTTTTTCTTCCAATCCTTGAGGTAAATGATAAGAATCAGGAAATAAACATCCTTCTAGTGAAGCATTAGGAGGAAATTCAGAAAAAATATCGAGATATCTTTTTTCAAGAAAATCCCCTATTTTCCAATCTTTCAATGGAGAAGATGGATCAATCAATCCCTTTTCTTTTAAGTTCTCTTCTATTTCTAAAATTGTTTCTCCTTCTGCAATAAGAAAACTATTATTATTGTTATTCACCTTTCCGTTAGTAATAATCTCAGTTATATTAGTAATTCTTAAGGGTGAAATAAATTGATAGTCTCCTGCTTTAATGTTCTTTTCTAATCCTTTTGTTCTTACATAAAACTGAAACAAAATTGATGAAGAAATATATTCTTCATTTCTTAAACGATTTGCAATACTTCTTAAGTTTTCTCCTTTAGCTATTGAAAAACTACACTCTCCCTGACGAGCTAAAGGAATATTAGCCGATGTATAAAAAAATAACACTAATATGCAAGTAATGATAAATAACGAATTTTTTATAAAATATTTTTTATTCATTGTTGATTATATTTCTATGCCCTATGAATTATCATACTATTTATTATCCCTAAACCAATAAAATCTATTAGAAGATGCGACCCTCCTGCGGAAAAAAAGGGTAAAGCTATCCCAACAATAGGAAGTAATCCTAAATTCATCCCAATATTAACAAAAGTTTCAACTAATAATTTAATAGCAAATCCAATAGTAAAAAGTTTACAAAAATTATATGAAAAAGTATTAGCCCAAATGACTAACCGATAGAAAATAAGTAAAAAACAAATTAATAAAATAGAGACACCAAACAGTCCTAATGACTCGGCTAAGGAGGCAAAAATAAAATCAGTTTTAGCTAATGGCAGAAAACGCAAATTTGTTTGAGATCCCCAACCTAAACCTTTACCAAAGATTCTACCAGAGCCAATAGCGATTAATGCCTGCTCTCTATTATACCCAGAACCCAAAGGATCTTCTTGAGGATATATAAAACTAATAATACGCGACTGCTGATATGGTTTTAAAAGAAAACTCCATGAAAAACCCGCTATTAAAGCGAAAATAATCAACAAAATAATAATTTGTTTGAATCTAATTCCGCTGATAGACACTAAACCAAGCCAAATCGCTCCAAATATCATTGCCCCTCCCAAATCAGGTTGAGCTGCAATCAAGCCCATTGGAATAAAAGTAAAAGTTCCAGAAATTAATAAATTACGAAATTGCCAAATTTCCAAATGCCTTGATGATAAATATCTAGCTAATATTATAATTAAAGAAAGTTTTGCTATTTCTATTGGCTGAAAACTAAATAATCCAAAATTAAACCAACCAGCTACACCACTACTTTTATCTCCAAAAAACAATACAATCCCTAATAAAACTAAGGAAAAGAAATATAAAGATAAAATTAATTGTGAAGAATTAAAAATTCTCCAATCCAAGAAAGAAAAAATAAAGAACACACAAATACTTATTGCTAAAAAAACTACTTGCTTTTTGAAAGAAAAAAAAGGAGAAATATCCTGAGAAGATATGCTCCATAAAACTAATAAACCTAAGGCAATTAAAACAAAAAGAGAAAAAAATAAAAGAGAATCATTCTTAAACATAATTTCTTTATACTAACTAAGGAGATAAGAAAACATTTTCTTCATTCAAAATATTAATATTTGTAATCTTTTCACAAATACTAATATTATTAGGCAATTTTTGTTGCCATTGAATAACAAATTGAGAAGATTTACCAGAATAAATATCTTCTAAAACTGTCGTTCCTACAGAAACGGGTTTTCTGTTATCGTCACAAAGAATTACAGCAATATTTCCATTACGCCAATTATATGAAGTACTGTTATAAACATCCCCTTTAACTTCCAATGTAGCTTCAAAAGGTTCTAATTGTTCCCCTGGTAAACCAGTTATTGTTTCAGAAGATTCACTAAAAAGTGTATTCAATTTATCTCTTGTTAAGGGACCAACCTGACCAGTAGCTCTAATTCCGTACTTCTGCTGAAAATCTTTTACTGCTTTTTCAGTAATTTCTCCAAAATATCCAGTTATAGAACCTAAAGGACTAGTTGTTGAATCCAACATTAATGCTCTTTGTAAGTTAAGAACTTCATCTCCTCTATTCCCTTTTTTCAAAGTTAAAGTAAAGACGTAGCTAAACGGCCCCATATCACTAGGCCCATGGAGCTCATGAAGCTTTGCTCTCGTTTGAGGACCAACTTGACCAGTAGTTCTAATTCCGTATTTTTTCTGAAATCTTTTTACTGCAGCCTCTGTCATTTTTCCAAAATATCCAGTTATTTCCCCTTCCGGATAAACAGCAGGATCAAGACTAAGAACTTTTTGAAGATTAAAAACTTCTGCGTCTGTCATTCCTAACACAAGAGTTTTAGTAAAAGTATAAACATTATAATCAACACCAGGAATAGGTTCTGGTTTTATCATTTTAACATTGGTAACAATGAAAGGATCTCCTAAATTAAGATCTATACCTGTTAACGGTTTATTCCATACAATTGTTTCTTTCAAAATTTCTATATCAGCCTCCACAGGTTTAAATGCAACCGTAATGTTTGGAACTATAAAATATCTAATTTCGTGAGGAAAAATAAATCCAGACTTGATAAATTCCTGTTTTTCATTATTGGCCCCAATCAGGATTACTTTATAAGAAAATTCTTGAGCGCCCCATTCCAAACTTAGATTAGTAATTTTAAAAAGAATGTCTACTTTGTTGTTTTGATTAATTAATAAAACTGGGGCATCAGCTAAAGAAAGAGGAGGATTATATTTTAAATCACAAAGGATACAAGGCCCTCCACAATCTATTTCTTCTTCACCTTGATTACGTTTATTATCAAAACAAGTTGGAGAAGAACGATGAGTTAAATAAATTCCCCCGCCAATAAGCGAGAAAATACCTAAGAACACTAAAGCAACAATAATTTGTTTTCTTATTCGTTTGTCCATTGTTAATTATTATATCATAAGAAATATAAATAAAAAAACCGCTGGCATACCCTACTTTCCCCAAAAGAGTATCATCGGGCTTAATTACTTTCACTTCTCTGTTCGGAATGGAAAGAGGTGGATCATAATTAAGTAGAACACCAGCGGAATTTATATATATAAAAAAAACGTCTTTTTCTTCTTTTCGCTAAAGATAGGAAAGTTGCTTCGATAATTAGTACTCCTTGGCTTAATCCATTACTGGACTTCCACCTAGAGCCTATCAACCTGGTCATCTCCCAGGAATCTCACTCCCATAAATGGGAAACGATACCTAATCTCGGAGTAGGCTTCGTGCTTAGATGCTTTCAGCACTTATCCCTTCCGAACGTAGCTACCCGGCAATGCCCTTGGCAGGACAACCGGTAGACCAGAGGTTCGTCCAATCAGGTCCTCTCGTCAAGTTCTTCCTTTATTTCTAAAGGCTCAGACTATATCTTCATCCTAATCTTAATTAGGAGTCGGCGTATGATAAAAAACTAAAAGTTTTTTATCTCATCTGTTTTAAAACAGAATCAGTCGTTACGGGGATTAGTAAAAGTTAATAACCTAATATCTCTTTTATTAATCTTCCCACGATATTGCCTGTTAATTTTATGGTCCTCAAGTATAATGATATAAATTTACGGACCTAAGCAAATTTATTTAATGCAACAATAAAATTACTTCAGGTTTCATCGTTATTAGCCGAATTGTCATTACGGATTACTCCGTAAAGTAGCAATTTCTTACTATGATTAGCTCTCCTCAAGTATCGAACGCCCACAGCAGATAGAGGCCGACCTGTCTCACGCATATTTTCCTTTTGTTACCAAAAGTATGGACTATATCACCATCCTAACATTATGTTAGGAGACCGACGTATTAATAAAGATTAAAAATCTCTATTCCGTTCTGGTAAAAACCAGAACAAGTCTCTACGGGGTTAATAGATTTTTTTATAAAAAACAAAAATCTACAACTTCCCTCGGTATTATCCTATTATATGACAGGTCAAAAATCAAGATAGGATTTCACCGATATAAGTCGGTTTTGCTCCGTTAGTTGCCCAATCGGAGCCGCCAAATTGACGGTCTGACGTCTTAATCTTATATTACTATAAGTACGGACTATATCTTTTCCGATATAAATATCGGAACTGGCGTATTGTAGTAAGCTCAAAGCCTACTACCTCGTCCTTACGGACTCAGTCTCTACGGGGACAATTTTATATCTCATTGATGGGATAATGTAATCTTTAATTAAACTACTAAATCTAGAAAAATCTTCTTTTTTAATTCTTAAACGCCATCTATTTCTATCTTTATTAATCGTTACTTTCAAATTAAATTTTTCTTTTAGGCTTTTCTGTAAAATTTTTTGCTCATTAAAAGAGAAATTTTGAGTATTCAGAATTGCTGTTCCTTGACTAAAGCATCCATCATCCATGTACCAAACAGCTAAACTTAATGGTGTCAAAATATGTGATATGTCCTTTGGCACTATTTTGTATCCATTTAAATAAAACTGTTGATATAATTCTCCAAAAAATTCTATCGTAATTGTATGAAAATACCAAGAATAATAATTCTTATCTCCTTGATGATTTTTTCCACAGATTATTCGCTTAGGTTTCTGAGAAACAAAATCACGCAGAATTTGATATTTCCAGTACAAATAATCTTTTTGGCTTTCTCCTTGATGAATTCTTATTCTTGCCGTTTTAGGAAATACTCTTATTCCTTTTGAACGACATTCTATTCTTCCATCCCCTAAAATCGTGCCATCAATAACTTCCCTTTGAAATGAAGAAATATAAATTTGTCTTCCCACGATATTACCCATTACCATATTATAATTATACCAAATTCTATATTAATAAAGTAATTTGGGCTCCACCGTTATAAGCCAGTTTTTACTGGGCTCATTAACACTTACCCAGCTCGCGTACCCTTTTAATTGGCGAACAGCCAAACCCTTGGGACCTTCTTCAGCCCCAGGATAGGGTGAGCCGACATCGAGGTGCCGAGCGGAGCCGTCGATATGAACTTTCGGGCTCCACCAGCCTGTTATCCCTAGAGTAGCTTTTATCCGAGGTCTTTACGCATTCTATAATGACGTATCGGGTCACTAAGCTCTGCTTTCGCAATAGTTTGGGATGTCTCCCTCACTATAAAGCTGGCTTTTGCCTTTGTACTATCTCTGCCGTTTCCATTGGCAGATAGCCAACCTTAGTAGGCTCCTCCGTTACTCTTTAGGAGGATCGCGCCCCACGAAAACTACCCACCAGGCACTGTTTCTCGACGTTTTTGCCGTCGGGATTAGAACATAATTTTAAAAAGACGGGTGTTTCATTGGTGACTCCATCTCGCCCGAAAGCGAAATTTCAAAGTCTCCCCGCTACGCTACGCAGATTAAAATTAAATTCAATACCAAGCTGTAGTAAAGCTTCTAGGGTCTTTTCGTCTTGCTGCGGGTACCCAGCGTCTTCGCTGGACACGCATTTTCACCGAGCTCCTCGTTGAGACAGTTCCCCAGTCGTTATACCTTTCATGCACGTCGGAAATTACCCGACAAGGAATTACGCTACCTTAGAACGATTATAGTTATCGCTGTCATTGACCAGGGCTTCAAGCACTTAGCTATTCCGATAAATCGAAATAACCGACGCTCTTAACCTTCTGGCATCGGACAGGCATCAGCCCCTATACATCACCTTGCGGTTTCGCAGGGACCTGTGTTTTTGGTAAACAGTCGCCAGGGAAACTTTCACTGCGCCCTATTCAAACTTTGCAAGCAAAATTTAAGCAGGAAGGGCTTATCCCGAAGTTACGCCCGCTTTTTTGCCGAGTTCCTTAACGAGGAATCACTCGTTCTCCTGAGGCTACTCGCCTCACCCACCTGTGTCGGTTTACGGTACGGATTCCATTTTTCTATTCTTAGAGATTTTTCTTGGAAGTGCGCTCGATCAACTTATTAAGGAAAAACCTTAATTCGCTTCTACCCTGAAAGTTGTCCTAATAAATTAGGACCATGTGCCGGATTTGCCTGACACACACTCTCGGTCGAAGACACCAATCCACTAAGGTGCTCGATCTACTACACTCCGTCATCCCATCGAAAAAAATGGAAGGGCCGGAATATTAACCGGCTGTCCATCGGCTGCAGCTTTCGCCATTGCCTTAGGACCGCCTAACCTTTGGCTGATTGTCATTGCCAAAGAAACCTTGGGTTTACGGAGTCCTGAATTCTCATCAGGATTGTGGTTACTCATGCCGACATTCTCGCTTCCTTAAGCTCCATCCCAGCTCACGCCGTGAACTTCAATGCTTAAGAAACGCTCCCCTACCACTCATCTTGTTTAAAAAACAAAACGAATTCGCGTTTTCGGTATTTGGTTTTAGCCCCGATACATTTTCGGCGCAATTTACCATTCCAATCCGAAAATCGGACTCGAATAGTGAGTTGTTACACACTCTTTAAAGGATGGCTACCTCTAAGCCAACCTACTAATTGTCTATGGTAAATCACTACCTTTGACAGCACTTAACCAAAATTTAGGGACCTTAAACTGCGATCTGGATTCATTGCCTTTTGACCATGGAGCTTCGCCCCCATAGTCTAACTAGGCCATCATAACCTTAATGGTATTCGGAGTTTGATTGGTAAGCTGAGCTTTCGCCCTATACACACCATCCAGTGCTCTACCCCCATAAGGATAAACAGCCCGCTAGCCCTAAAGCTATTTCGGGGAGAACCAGCTATTCCCAGGCTCGATTAGCTTTTCACTTCTTACCACAACTCATCCCAGAGTATTGAACGGCTCACGGGTTCGGACTTCCACCCATATTTCTATGGGGCTCATCCTGGTCATGGCAAGCTCGCCTGGCTTCGGGTCTTATACCTATTACATTTTAATTAATCTCTTTACTAACAAAAAAAATTAGCAAAGAGAAAAATTAATAACGCGCTATTCACACTCGGTTTCCCTACGACTACTTCCGATTTACGGAATTAATCTAAGCAGTAGATATAAACTCGTCGGCTCATTCTTCAATAGGCACACCGTCACCCCAATAAAAATTGAGGCTTCGATTGCTTGTAGGCAAAATGGTTTCAGGTTCTATTTCACTCCCCTCACAGGGGTACTTTTAACCTTTCCCTCACGGTACTAGTTCACTATCGATCACAGTAAGTATTTAGTCTTTCCGGAATAGTTCCGGATCCTTCCCTCAAGGTTTTCTGTCCCCGAGGTAATCAAGAGAAAATACTAAATTTAATAATAATTTTCGTTTACAGGACTTTCACCTTCTATGGTTTATCTTTCCAGATAATTTAACTAATTATTATTGAAATTTTGAAAGCCGAAGCTTTCGCGTATCAACCTTATAACCCCAGATATTCAATAAATTGAATATTTGGTTTAGACTTCTCCTCTTTCACTCGCCGCTACTCAAGGAATCACAAATACATTTAACTACTATTCAGTACTAAACAACAGTAGTAAAATGTATTTTTTTTGTTTTCTTTTCCTCTGGGTACTGAGATGTTTCACTTCCCCAGGTATACTTCCTGATTATTAAAATCAGGATATCCCAACATTACTTGGGATGGGTTACCCCATTCGGAAATCCCCGGATCAAAGGTTACTACACACCTACCCGAGGCTTATCGCAGCTACGCCGCGTCCTTCATCGCCTTACTGTGTCAAGGCATCCACCATTCGCCCTTATTACAACTTTCCCATCTTTAGTGAAAAGACAAACTAAAGACAGTCATTTTCAAAGTTCAGTCATTTCTTTCTATTCTTGTAACTCTCTAATAGAAATTCTTGGATTAAAAAAGCCACCGTGAAGTGGTGGCGTTTAAAACGCGGGTGTGTACACCTATCCACTTCTTTGTTTTCGAGAGTTTTCTTTAAAGATTTTCATAGTTTATTCAGTCTTCTTATTATAATAAATATTTTTTAAAAGTCAACCCCAAACTAATATGTAATTTAAAAACACAGAAGATTTCCTCCTGTGTTTTTGTTGTAAAAAAAATGCTATCGCTTTTTGAAATTAGATAGCAAGCTATTTAATATCTCAAAACGACAGCATCCTTATTATAGCAAAACAAAATAATTTGTCAAGCCCTAATTTTTCTTCTCTAGATCCTCTTTCAATTTTGCCAATAATTCAGAAGCAAGTTCTTTTCCTCCTAAACCAAAAGCTAATCCTCCAGATATTGCCATCATGGCTACAATTCCTGTAAAGAATGTATTTGTTATATATGGAGCAACTTGTAATTGAGATAAAGCTGCTATAAGTCCAAATATAATAAATACCCAGCGGGATACAGCACCTAAGAAACTCTGATATTTTAATCCAGCTCCTGCAACAGAGGCACGAACAAACTTAGCAAAGTATTCCCCCAAAACAATAGCTGCTAAAAGAATCATAATAGCAACTAAAACATTCGGAAGATAATTAACTATGCTTTTAATAAAATCGCCAACAGCTGACAAATTCCAAATATTACAAGCAGCTACTAAGAACGACAGTATAATTAACCACTTAACAATTTGCCCTATAAAAAATCCTGAATCTAAACGAATACCAGCTTTATCAGTAAATTGTTTAAATCCAACTTTTTCTAAAATTGGATCAATTTTTAGAAGATCAATCAATTTCTCTACTAATTGAGCAATACCATTACCAATTATTACACCTACAAAGAAAACTATAAGACCTCCAAACATAGTAGGTATAAACAAGATAAAGCTACTCCATAAATCAAACAAAGCAATAGAACTGGCTTGAGCTATCGTATTAAACATATTTTTATATTTTTAAATTTTAGTTTTATCGACCTTCTTTATTTCTATTTATATTATATAAAATTTATCTAGATCAAGCAAGGAAAAAATTAAGTGGACCCGATCGGACTCGAACCGACAACCTCCTGTATGCAACACAGGCGCTCTA
>CAZNBO010000011.1:2239-12221 GCA_964571515.1 uncultured Candidatus Saccharibacteria bacterium | reverse complement strand
ATCCACTCCTGATTTTTTTATCTCTTCCAAATTCTCTTTATTCACTCCACCATCTATCTCAAATTGAATTTTAGGATATTTTTTCTTAAATTCCTGAATTCTATCTAATATATACCATTCAAATTTCTGGCCAGAAGGACCTGGATTAACTCCTAAAGCAACAATGAATTTTATTTTATCTAAATACTGATCAAGATCCGAAAATGGTGAATCAGGATTAATGGCTATTCCAAGTTCTACTCCGTTCTTATTACAAAGTTCGTAAATATAAGAAAAATCTTTTATTGACTCATGATGAATAATCACTCTCTTAGGAGAAGTTTCTAACCAATAAGGTAAAACTTGCTCGGGATTAAAAACCATCAAATGTAACTCAAATTTTCCTTTTATTTTTTTAATCTTTTTTAAAATTTCAGGACTATTCCATGTTTTCCAAGAAGTAAATTTGCCATCAGCTATATCAATCTGAAAAATTCCATCAAAATTCTTTAATAGTTGAATCCTTTCTTTAAGTTTTTGCGTTGTTTTAGTATTGATAACAGGTATGAGTTTAGACATAATTATATAATTTTATTTTATACTTTAAGTCACACAAAATATCTTAATTTAATTTTTCAATTTCAAGAATCTTTTCTATCCTTTTTTTATAACGTTCTTCGTCTTTAAATCTTGCTTTTAACCACTCTTTTATAATTTTTTTAATAGTTCCTATATCAGTAATATCAGCTGCTAAGCATAAAATATTAATATCATCTTCTTCAACTGCTCTTTTTGCCATATACCCAGAAAGACAAAGCCCGGCTCTTATTCCTTTAAATTTATTTGCCGCGATACTCATTCCAATTCCTGTTCCACAAAGAAGAATCCCTTTATTTTCCTTTGGATTAGACAATACTTCTCCAGCTACTTTCTTTACAAAATCAGGATAATTATCATTCTCGTCATAATTTAAATTTCCCAAATCTTTAAACTCAATATCGTCCAATTTAAAACTCTTTTTAATTTCTTCTTTTAAGCTATATCCGCGATGATCAGCTCCTAAATAGATCATTTTATATTATTTATTTATTGATAATTGTTAATAATTTTTTAATCTGTTGAAGCAAAGTCCAAGAATAGGCCCATTCATTATCATACCAAATTAAAACTTTGACCAAATCTTTGTCTACTACTTTAGTAAAGTTTAAATCAATTATAGCAGGAGTAATAGTACCAATAATGTCAGAGGAAACTAATTGTTCTCTTGTCACATCTAAAATACCAAGCCATCTTTTATCTTTTGACGCTTTCTCAAAAATCTCATTGATTTCTTCAACTGAAGTTGGTTTTTCAGAAACAAAAGTGATATCAGCAATAGAACCACAAGCAACTGGGACTCTTAAAGCTATACCATCAAATTTACCATCTAAATCTTTAATAACTTTACCAGCACATTTTGCTGCCCCAGTGCTAGAAGGAATAATATTTTGACTAGCTGCTCTACCTCGCCGCCAATCTTTCGAATTAGGGCCATCTACTGAGCGCTGAGTAGAAGTATAAGCATGAATTGTATTAAGAATCGCTTTTTTTATTCCAATTTTCTCTTTTAAAACCTGCATTACTGATGCTACGGCATTAGTCGTACAAGAACCATTTGAAATAATATCAAACTTAATCAAGTCATCATCATTTATTCCCAACAAAACAGTCTTTCCTTGTTTACCTTCTTCTCCTTTTGCAGGAGCTGTAATAATAACTTTTTTGGCCCCAGATTCTATATGGGCTTTAGCTTTCGCATAATCACTAAATACCCCAGTAGCTTCTACAACAACATCAATATTTAAATCTTTCCATGGAAGATTTTTTGGATCTTTTTCCTGAAAAAATAGAATTTCCTTACCGCCAACAACTAATTTATTATTTAATCCTTTAATCTCTGTGTTAAATTTTCCATAGACACTATCATTTTTTAAAAGGTAAGCTAAATTTTCTAAATTAGCTAAATCATTAATTGCAACAATTTGAACATCAGGTTCTTTGATAGCTAAACGAAAAAATGCTCTTCCTATTCTTCCAAAACCATTTATAGCAATATTCATGTTTTTAAAAATTAAATTATTTAATTACTCACTACTTAATAATTTTTTTATTCCTTTTGCAAATTCTTCAGCTGTATCTGGACTATTTGCAGTAATAATATTGTTATCAATTACAACTGAATTATCTTCATATATAACTCCGTTTTCTTCTAGAATTTTAATAAAACCTTTGTCCAGAGAAGAAGACCAAACAGTTGCTTTTTTATTCTCCAAAATTTCAGCTTTAGCTAAAAGAGCTGGCGCAACACAAATCGCAGCAACTACTTTATCATTTTGATAAAAATCTTTAGCTAATTTATGAAATTTTTGATTATCTAATTCATTGGTCACGCCAGATCCTCCACAAAAAATAATTGCCTCATAATCTTGTGGATTAATTTTATCTATCTCTATATGAATAATTGCTTCACCGCTTTCAGATCCTATAGCTATTCCGTTCTGAGTACTAGTTGTGTCAATAGAAAAACCGGCTTTTTCTAATATTTTTTTTGGAACAAAATATTCTTCATCACAAAAATCTTTAAAAGCCACAACCATTAAAATTTTTTCTTCCATAGGAATATTGGTTAATTTATTATAAGAATTGTCCTGAGTTGTCGTAGGAGTAGATGGTGCTTGTTGAGGGGCAAAGAGAGATAAAGGAACCCCCCAAAGTACCATCCCACACCCAACTACAATTAAAATTATTGAATGAATAAATCTTTTTTTCATATTCGTTATTAAGATACTTAATTATACCATAACTAATCTATACCGTTCAAAAAGTTATAAATTTGATAGATAGCAACACCAAATGCGACAGCTACATTCAAAGATTCCTTTTTGCCAAACATTGGAATTTCTAAGCACATATTAACTTTTTTAAGAATCGTTTTAGAAAGACCTTTAACCTCTGGCCCAAGTAATAAAACTATTTTGTTGTGCTTTTTATTAAATTTAATTTTAAAAATATTTTTTGCCTTTGTGTCTTGCTCTAAAGCGACAATAAAATATCCATCTTTTTTAAGTTTTTTTAATAAACTCCATGTCGTTTTTGTTTTTTCCCACAAAATATAATTTTCTGCACCTAGGGCTACCTTGGAAATCTTTAGATTAGGAGGAGTTGGAGTGATCCCACACAAATATATCTTATCTACTCCTGTTGCATCAGCACTACGAAAAATAGCACCAACATTATAGGTGCTTCTAATATTATCTAATACAACAATAATTTCCTTATGCGTCTTTTTCTCCTTCATTTATGGTTTTATTAATGCCCAAAATTTCTTCTAGAACCGGCTTATTAAAACCAACAATAATTTCATTATCAATTTCTATAACGGGTACTCCCATCTGCCCACTTTTTTTTATCATTTCTTCAGCAGCTTTTTGATCAACACTCACATCAATGTCTTCAAAATCAATATCATGTGATTTAAAAAAGTCTTTAGCAACATTGCACCATGGGCATCCAGGAGTAGAATAAACTTTTATATTCATAAAAATATCTACTTAAATTAATTACAGGTCGCGTCACCCCCAGCATTACTTTCTGTCGAACTATAAATAGGAGAAAAACTTGAATTTGCCGATTCTGTGCTTAATGTTCCATCACAAAAACCTGGTTTATCCTGAAAAGCACAGCAAATCACAGTTTTTACTGCTTCTGCTGTTCTTCCGCCAAAATCAAATTCACTAATTTTATTTCCGTCTAAAATCAAAGCTGGGGAACCTGTTATCTCGTATTTATCTTGATTAGTAAAATCTTTTTCTGCATAAGCTAGTCCGCGATTTCTGTCTGTCAAACAACTAGTTAACTTACTAACATCAATCTGCGCTATTTGTAAACAAGAGTCAACGTTTCCTTCTTTAATATGACAATCAATATATGCCCATAAATTATTTGGTTGTTCTTCTCTCAAACAAATCTGTCGTAGATTTTCTTGCGACTCTTCGTCACCATGCATTGAAGTAATTTTACCATCTTCAATTGTACCCATATATTCCATTCTAATATATGAAGCTAATTCAGGAACATTTTTAACAATTTCATTTAAAATTCTTTGCATTTGTACACCAAATGGGCACTCGCTAACAACAAATGCCTCTAAAACAGGCTCTTTTGTTTTATTAATATCTTCACAAGTCATCTTCTCTCCTTGTGCAACTTCAGAAGATTCTTCTGGCTCTACTAAGCTAATGCCACTAGGAAAAAGAATTTTCCCATCTTTAGTCAAATATGAATCATATTCTTCTTCATTAACTTTCATTTTGAATTTATAAACTCCGCTTTCATCAGAAAAAGAAACCAAGACAGCCTCAGCGCCATCTAACATAGTTTCGCTAATAAAAGTAATCGCTTCCTGAACAGTTTCCTCGGCTTTTTGACCACCGAAATTTAAAAATGACTTATTGTCATTATTCATTTTGCCATACCCAATTAAAAAAGCGGCAATCATTAAAGTAATTAAAATCCAAGATAAATTTATTTTTTTCATATTAATTTTTATTTTTATTTTTTTCGACTTTAAACTTGCTTAAATTACAGATTCTAAAATATTAACAAAAAAAACTTATTTCCACAAGACAAAATAATAATTCTTCTTTCCTTTCTTTATTACTAAATATTTATTATATAAACAATCAGATTTTTTAATTAGTTGCTGAGGGTCTTTATAAGGATTACCATTAATGCATATTGTTCCATTTTGAACATCCTCTCTTGCTTGTCTTTTAGAAGAACAAATTTTTGCATCAATCAATAAATCAATAAGATTAATTTCTTCTATGTCTTGAAAAGAAATAGTTTTAATATTTTCAAAAACCATTTGTAATTCCTCTTCTAAAAAATCTTCTATATCATTGTAGAATAATTTTTGTGATATTTTTTCAGTAAATATAGCTATTTTTTCACCGTGGACCAAAGAAGTAACATTATGGGCTAAGGTTTTTTGGGCTTCTCTTTTTTCTGGACTCTTTTGAGTCCCTTTTTCTAAACCTTCTATTTCTTCTTTAGACAAAAATGTAAAATATTTCAGATATTGGACTACATCCCTGTCGTCTGTGTTTAGCCAAAATTGATAAAATTGATATGGAGTAGTTTTTTTAGCATTCAACCAAATTGTTCCGGTTTCTGTTTTGCCAAATTTTGTACCATCAGATTTAGATGCTAGAGGCGATGTTAAGCCATAAACCTCTCCTTCTATTTTCTTCTTAATTAGATCTATACCTGCAGTAATATTCCCCCACTGATCGCTTCCTCCAATTTGTAATTTACAATTATATTTTTCAAACAAATTTAAAAAATCATATGCTTGAAGCACCATATAATTAAATTCTGTGAAAGAAATACCACTTTCCAAACGCGCTTTTACTGATTCTTTAGCCAACATATAAGAAACAGTAAAATATTTTCCAACATCCCTTAGAAAATCTATTGCCTTAATTTTACCAAGCCAATCATAATTATTAATCATCAAAGCAGGATTATCTTTGCTTTTAAAATCTAAAAATTGCTCTAATTGAGTTTTAATAAAATTGCCCCGTTTTTCCACAACTTCATCGGGATTAAGTATTCTTTCTTCTTTCTTGCCACTAGGATCGCCAATTAAACCTGTCCCTCCCCCTACTAAGGCAATAGGTTGATGTCCAGCCTCTTGAAAACGCCTGAGAACTAATATTGGTACAAGATTACCGATATGCAAACTATCGGCGGTAGGATCAAAACCACAATAAAGAGATACTTTTCCTTTATTCATTTCTTTTTTCAGTCCTTCTAAATTACTTGCCTGACTTATCAATCCCCTAAATTTTAAATCATCTAAAATATCCATAAAAAAAATTAGTATAGCTTTATAATACTATACCAAAATAGAAAATTCAAATTAAAATAGAAAAGATTAATTAACAATTTATTTTCCAAAAGATATTTTTAAATCTTTATTAAAAACTTGAGCTATTTTCTGAAGCGTATTAATGCTAAGGTTCTGTTCTCCAGATTCCATCCTTGCAATATTACTTTGTTTTGTTCCTATCTTTTTTGCTAATACTGCCTGGGACATTCTCTTTTTCTTCCGCAATAATAAAATTTGATAAGCAATTTCTAGCTGTTTACCATATTCATCGTAATACTTCTTAAACTTAGGATTCTCCAATTTCTCAGCAAGATATTCTTGGAAATCTACTGCTTTTTGAATTTCTTTTTTTTTATTCATAGGTTTTTGGATTTTTTAGAGTATTTTGATAATTTTTTTCAGCTTTCTTTAATTCAGAAATTGGAGTTTTAGCTGTCTTCTTTAGAAAGGCATGAAGAAAAATTATAGTCTTTCTTGTGAATACAAAATAAAAAATTCTATTTTTATTGTTTCCAAAGTCAATCCTTAATTCCCTGATCTTTCCTTTAATATGTTTGGAATAAGGTTCGTTTAAGTGCCCTTTATTTATTCGAAGAAATTCAATATATTTTAATATTTTTAATTCCTCTTTATCTCTTAATTCTCTAAAGTATTCTAAAACTGGACTGCACCCCGATTGAATATCTTTGAAAAACCTAACCTTATATTCTTCATTATTAGTATATATCATATATGATATACTTGTCAAATATTTGTAGTTGTTTCTGGAACAATCGGAGGAATATTTATAAAAAATATCTTAGAAATTTCTGATTTCAATCCTTCGCTATCCTGGGCTTTAATGCCAAAAAATACATCAAGAGGAAGACCAGGCAATCTTTTCGCATTGATGTAATATATATCCTTTATCGACACCTGAAGTTGAAATTTATTTTTTTCAACATTAAAAATTGGCTCCCCCAAAACATTTTGGGATTGAGACCATCGCCACGATTCCCTTGTTAAATCATTATTGCTTAAATCATCTCCCTGCTTAGCAAAAACATAATGAATGTCATATTTTAAAATATCCATTAAATCTTCATCTAGGGCTGGTGTCCAAGAAAAAATAAGATTATTACAAATTTCATTCTCGCATCCAACTTCAAAATCTAAAACGTTAGTTGGCTGATGATAATAATTGGATGGATTGAAATAAAATTTAGTATCGTCATAAGCAATTAATTTTAAATAAGACGATGGGCTATTAGCATACCCATAATACCCAATTGTTATATATTGATCAGGAGTAAAATTTAAACTCTGACCATTAGTAGTTCCCGTAACATCAACTACAAAATGATTATCGTTTGGTAATCGATCTATTTGATAAGAATATTTTCTTGGCGCAGCAGAGCCAGCTGCCATATTTGCATCAGCAGTAAAAATCATACTCCCTATTTTTCGAGTACTACTAACATAATTAGGATAAGACAATAATAATCCAGGGGTGTCGCTATATAATCGCCAATCACTTTTACCTCCTAAATAACTTGTAGGAATACCAAAATTTCCTGAAGGATCATCAAAATCTGATTGAATATAAAATGCCATCGCCGTAAAAATATTGCTCGTACTATTCGTTGAAGGAATAAAAGGATAAGAATTAATTCTAAAATCAACTACTATTTTGGAAGAATCTTTATTAAAGGGATGCCAAGAAAACTCAGTGATATAAGGAATAGCAGGAGTAGAAGTTATGGGTGGACGAGTTGTAGTAGTTGTTATAGTTTCTTCAGGAAAACAATTATTAGAGTACAAACTTTTGGGACTTGGGCAATTTTGAATTTCAAAATCATTGGCATTATTATCAGAGTCCAAGAAATTACCATCTACATACTTTCTTTGAATACTTTGCCCTGGCTCAGGATTTGTCGCGCAGTTAACTTCACAATCATTCGCCTCGCCAAAACCAACTTTATTAACAATTTCTCGATTCGGGTCCTTTAAAATAATCGTATTATTATCTGTAACAGAATAATTAGAAATTAAAATATCAGCAATCGAGGTATCAGTGCTTGAAGAATGAACGATTAACAAATATCCTAAAGAGTCAATAATTTCGCCATCAAATAGAGCTCTTGTAACAAGAGAGGAAAAATCGCTGCTCTCACTTGTTTTCTTTTGTAAGTACCAACCTGTTAAATCAACTTCGAGCTCATTTGGATTAAAAAGTTCTATAAATTCATCATAAACTACTGTTTTAGTATCTTCATCTTTACCTGCTATTTTTATTTCATTTATTAAAATTTTTGGATAATTAACAATAGGGAGAGTTGTCGTTGTGGTTGTAGTGCTTGGCTTAGTGGTAGTAGTTGTCGTAGTAATGACTGGGGATGAAGCAGAACTGCCCGAAGATGGAGCAAGATATCCAGTACTATTTTCTCTTTTTGGCGTACCATTTATCACCGCGCTAGTCTGCCAAGTAAAATTACTTTTTCTTTCCATGGTTCTCTTAGAACTATTATCACCAGCTGACCAATCAGGAAAAGACAATACTTCATCTTCTAATTGGCATGAGCTGTCAAATAATCTTAAACCTTCATTTTGATTAGCTAAACTTCCAACATAGATATAATCTGCAGCAATAAACGGAACCGAATCATCATCTGTTCTTTCTAAAAGATAAAATCCATAAGCAGGAATTTTACTGCCTTCTTGAAAAACAACCTTTATTTGCTCATCTTTATCTAGCAATTGCCAAGCACTGAGATTTATTTCTTGCGAGGAAACATTTTTCAATTCTATCCACTCGTCACTGGCGCTGTTTTGAGTTCCCATCCAAGCAACCTCATTGATAATGATTTTATTATGAAGCGATGTTTGAAAAGTAATAAAGTTACAAATATTAACTTGCGACTGAGACTGAGTAGTTGTTGTTGTAAACTTAGTTGTCGTCGTGATAGTAGGTTTCGTGGTAGTAGTAGGTTTTGTAGTAATAGTCGATAATTTAGTGGTTCTCGTGGGCGTTTTAATAGTTGTCGTAGTCTGTTTGGTCGTAGTTGTATTACTGGAAGATTGTGTTGCTATCATACTATTAGAATCTTCTGTTGTGGTAACCATAGAATTATCGGAAATGTCATCTATTATTATAAAATCTGAATCTTTTTGAAATATATCATTAATAAAACCGGAAAGACCGCCTATCATTGCAGTTAGTACATTATTTTCATTTTTTGATATAAAATCAGGTTTAGATTTTGCATTTTCTACTTCTTGAAAAAATAAATCTATTACACCTGCGCCATTCAAAACTGCTTTTTTAGATAATCTTTGCCAATAATCTTGAAGAACCTGATCATCTTCTAAAGAAAAAACACTAGGGCCAGAAGTTAATCGCCACCCTATATCATTTTTTAAAATAAGTGCTAAATGAAATATATTATGATCTTCATCTTCTCCCGATACATAAAAAGTTAGTTTTCCGTTTCTCAATTCGGGTGCTTCAGAAAAAATAGGCTGCGGTAATTTATACTCTGAGCTCAAAATTGTATCAGGGCTATAAAAATAATTATTAGAATAAAGAGCGATTTCATTAAAATATTCGTCAAGACTATCTTTTTTAATGGGTTGTAGATTCTCAACACTTTTCCGTGTTTGTTTGTAAAAATCTTTATTACTTTTAGCTGTGTATACTTCATAAGGACTACCTGCGTTTGGTACAAAGAATATATGAACATTTTGTCTTGTATGTTCTGGTACACTCATATCTTGTATTAAATGTAAAATATGGCCCAAAGCATTAAAAGCTTCAACTTGATTTCCTTTTACATACTTATAGATAGCCTGTTGCCAAGTAAAATTAGTCTTGGAAAAAACTGGACTTTTAGCTATTGGACCAATAAAAGCTGAATAAACAGGATCATAAATAGCTTGAGCAAAAGGATTCTGCCCCCATTCCTTAGCAGTCAAGGTTGGAAAAAAATGCTCTAATCCTTTAAGCTGCCAGGTTTCATCAAAAACTGGATCATAAAAATGATTTATACATCTAATCCCATCATCTTCGTCAGCACTACCTTGCATTAAAAGTTG
>CAZNBO010000011.1:0-2139 GCA_964571515.1 uncultured Candidatus Saccharibacteria bacterium | reverse complement strand
GTAAGATTTAATGGTATTTTTAGAACGGCCTGAGCAATTAGATAATTTCCAGTGTTATAAATACGAACAACATATGTGTTGTTTTCTTTCATTTCTCCTTTCTGATTGTCAGGATTGAATAAATCTTTAATCATTTCTTCCCATTTATTATTA
This sequence comes from uncultured Candidatus Saccharibacteria bacterium, assembly GCA_964571515.1. Classification (GTDB taxonomy): domain Bacteria; phylum Patescibacteriota; class Minisyncoccia; order UBA6257; family UBA6257; genus DAOVIY01. The sequence continues at coordinate 1,986 of CAZNBO010000011.1, read as the reverse complement.
TTTTTAATATCAACAAAAAATTGTTTATACTCCTCCTGTTTATCTAAAGCAAAATATTTACTAGCCAGGTTAATGTCTTCCGTTTTCAAAGCATGCAAAAACATTTCATATGTTTCTTCTGGCGTTTCCCCACCATAAGAATCAACTGCATATTTTTCCACTTGTTCTTGAATTTTTCTAACTAAAATCTCTGCTTCTTTTTTATGTTGCCGAGCTTGTTGTACTTCTGCGCTAAAATACCAAATTAACCAACTTATAGTTAATCCTAAGATTAAAAAAATAACAAAAATAGTAAAATTCCGTGATTTAAAAATTTTTATATCCTTTTTTCTACGTTTCATATTTTTATTTTTAAAATTTAAAGATCCTTTTATAGAGCCCTGAAAAGAAAAAAAACGGTGGGGTTAAAACTCTTCAGAACTCTGTAAAAAGATCCTTGGAACTATTCTCACCGTTTTTGTTTTGTTTTCAGATTTTAAAAGATCATTAACTATAAATCACTGAAACTTTCTTTTAAACATTCAATATATAAATAAATCCTTAATGATCTCTTTATAGAGCTCTGAAAAGAAAAAACGGTGGGGCTAAAACTCTTCAGAACTCTATAAAAAGATCTCAAGAACTATCCCCACCGTTTTAATTTTAGTTTTATTTTCTACAATATATTTTACAAATAAAATCTTCTTATGTCAAGACAAATTGTGGATAACTCAATTTGAGCTAAAATTCTGCCTGAAAATTAATGATTCAACTTTAACAGCTAAATTATGATAATATCTATTTCTAATATAAAACCCCGTTTTTTACGCGGGGTTTTTATAATTCTTACAAGGCTTATTTAAGGAAAAATCATTTTCCTTAATAATTCTTTTTTAATTTTTAAATCCTCTATTTGATTAGAAAAAATCAATACGGTAATACAAAACATAACTCCAGCCACAATCACGTGCGTCTCAATCAAAACAACTCTTTTCATTTCTGATTCTCCTTTATTTTTTAAATGAAAATTTTAATTAAAGAGCAAATATTTCTTCTAAGTGCTTAAATTCTTTAGAACCACTAGCGTTATGCCTAAGCACCTCATCATATGTTACTTCTAAACGTTTTGTTGGTGCAATAGGAACTTCTCTATCTTTGCCTTCTTCTTTTCTTTCAATTATTACTCGTTCTGCTTCCGCAAAACAATTTTCTAGAGCTACTTCTTGCTTCACTGTCAAACCTTTTAAATCAGGAAACGGTAATTCTATTTCACAACTACTCTTTTTTGATTTTATCACCTTAGTTATAACCTTTAGTATTACTATATTTTTCCCTCTGTCTATTTGCCCTACTCCTGGTTGTTTTTCTTTCAATATTGACCTCAAGGAAGATTCTTCAATATTATAATATTTGATATTATTAATATTCCCTAGTTCGTCATAAATTATATGCCCAATTTGAGTTACCCCTGGTTCCTTAAAAGCTAATTCCTCAAACAGCTTGAATATATCCAATCCTGATTTCATCTTTTTCATTCTCCTTTTCAAATTTTTTATTTTTATTCTTCGTCTAACTCTTTAACAGAAGACAATACCTTTATTAACCAGATAATCAAAATAATGAATACTAGTTTATTTGTCCATGTTCTCCACGCAAAAGGAAAAAAATTAATGGTATTCAAAATCATAAATATTGCAGCCAAAACAACAGGAAGAATCGACAATAAATTCTTTTCTGACTTTTTCATATTTTACCCCCTAATGTAAATTTTTTATTCTTTTTTCAAATTACTTTTTTGAACTTTAATTTAAAAAGAATAACTTTCTAGGTTATTCTCATTGTTTATATAATACCAGATTATAGATTAAAGGTCAATAATAATCATCTGGGGGACTCGGATTCGAACTTTTAAATAAGCACCTTAAAACAACAATTCCCACGTACAAATCTGTAATCTATAAAACCAATTTCTTATAAATCTCATAAGCTGTCATCGTTCCATTTATA
>CAZNBO010000010.1:0-12224 GCA_964571515.1 uncultured Candidatus Saccharibacteria bacterium | reverse complement strand
ATGGATAATTCTTCTGTCTCGCGCTCTCATAGGCGGTAATTCAATGATTTTGTTCATTAAAGAAACATGGCGAGCTGCTTTTTTAGCAAATTCTCTTAATTTCTCTTCTTGCATCGCCCTATAATTATTAATATCTAAAATAATTCTCCAAGGATAATCAATAGAGCATTTCTTGGAAAAAATATTCAATAAATGCTCAAAAGCTTGTAAGTTTTCTCCGTCCCGACCTATTAAAAGGCCACTGTCATTAATTTCTGAATCTGTCTTAATTGAAAACTGAACAAGTCTATTTTGTGGACTTTCTTGAGTACTAATTTCAAAATTTACAAAACCAGCAATTGTAAATAATTCTTCTAAGAATTTTTTTACTTTTAATGTCTCCATAATTAGTCAGTTGTCTTCATACTAATCGTTTGATTTTCCTCTTGGGTATGTTTATTAATCATATACTCCTGCAAAATATTTATCAAAGTAAAACCAACCCAATATAAAATAATGACTGCGGGAAATTTTTGATAGAAAAATAAAATTATGAAAGGGAAACCAAGCAACATGACTTTATTTTGTCCTGAGCTTGGTTGTATGAATGTTAAAAAAGAATTTAATGAAGCAGAGACAATAGCAAGAATAAGGCTCGGTGCCTTTAGATTAATAAAACCAAGAAATAAATAATTTATTTGCTCTGGTAATTTAATAAAACTATAAAGGTAAGGGGACCAATCATTCCCTATAGCTTGTTTAAAGAATATAAAAAGTGATATAAAAATAGCCATTTGAAAAAAGATAAAGAAAAAAGAATTACCGGGATTAATTTTTTCTTCTTTAAAGATTTTCATTATTTCCTGATTGGCCTTTATTGGTTCCTCCTTAAGTTTTTTTTGAATTTCTTTAATCCTGGGTTGTAATTTTGCCATTTTCCTTTGGTCACCCATCGCTTTCTTATACCAAGGCCAAATAATAAGACGAATTATTGCTGCTAAAATTAAAACAGCCCACCCTAAATTACCTTTCGTTAAACCAGAGAGTAAAGCTAGAAAATTATACAACGGTTGAAAAATTAATAACTCAAATGTATTCATAGTTTATGTTTATTTATTTAAATAATTTTGGTAACAATTCCTGAAGAGACTCCTTTAATTTTAGAAAGCCAATCTTTAAGCAATTTCTCTTTACGACTACGACAACATCGAATCCTTTAGAAAAAACTAATAAAGAATCCCTAAGTATATTTCTAATCTTTCTCTTCAAAGCGTTTCTCTCTACGGCTAGCTTGCTTACCTGAGTACTTACAACGATTCCATAACGTGGATAATCTAAATTATTTTTTAAAAAAATAATCTTAAAATATCTATTTTCTTTTATTTTACCCTTAGTAAAAATTTCTTTAAAAGCAACAGAAGATATAATTCTGTTTTTCTTTTTAAGCATTATCTAAGGAGTTAATTTTTTTCTTCCTTTTTGTCTACGTTTATTAATAACTTTCTTTCCGCCTTTTGAAGACATCCTTTTTAAAAACCCATGTGTACGCGATCTCTTTTTCTTTTTTGGCTGATAAGTAATTGACATAATAATAAATTAAAATTTAAAACTTATAATCAATTTAAATTATTCATAATTTAAATCTAAGATATCATAACAAAATATAGGCCAAATATCAAATTCACTAATTATCAACAGTTTATCCCCAAAAGAGAATATTTTCCTTGCGAAAATTAAAATTTATTTTTATACTTAAGATATTAAAAGAATAATTTATGAATATTCAAGAACTTTGGGAAGCTGCCTTAGGAGAAATTAAATTAAATATTTCTAAAGCTAATTATCTCACATGGTTAAAGGATACTTTTATTATAGATTTTAAGGAAGGTACAATTTTTTTAGGTGTGCCATCTAGCTTTACAAAAGAATGGCTTGAAAACAAATATCATAAACAAATTCTTCATGCACTTTATAGCCTAGATGCTAAAATAAAAAAAGTTGAATATCTAGTAGCTACCAATAAAGATTCTCTAAAGAAAATAAAAACGAAGAAAACAAAACGTTCTTCTACTATTTCAAAAACATCTGTTTTGGACGAACAATTAGAATTTAATATTGATTCTGAAACTAATCTAAACCCAAAATATACTTTCGAAAATTTTGTTATCGGAACTAATAATGAATTAGCTAATGCGGCTGCCTTAGCGATAACAGAAAATTTAGGAAAAAAATATAATCCACTTTTTATTTATGGTGGAGTTGGATTAGGAAAAACACATCTCTTGCAAGCTATTGGTAACAAGCTTAGAAAAGAAAAGAAAAGATCAAAAATTTTATATGCTTCTTCAGAAAAATTTACAGATGATCTAGTCAATGCCATCCGTAATCAAAAAATGACAGAATTTAAAAAAAGTTTTCGAAATCTTGATATATTATTAATTGATGATGTTCAGTTTATTGCAGGAAAAGATAAGACCCAAGAAGAACTTTTCCACACATTCAATACTCTTTATGAAAAAGACAAACAGATTGTTTTCACTTCTGATCGTCCACCTAAATCTATTTCATCTATTGAAGAACGGCTAAGGTCACGATTTGAAGGCGGTATGATAGCTGATATTGGTTACCCTGATTTCGAAACAAGACTGGCTATTTTAAAAAATAAAGTTCAGGATATATCTCATCTTATAAGTGATGATGTTATTAAATATATAGCTGAAGCTATCCCAAGAAATATTAGGGAGTTAGAAGGAGCATTAAACAGAGTTATCGCTCATGCACGCCTTAAAAATAGCCCTATTTCTTTAGAGGAAACTAAGAAGATATTATCCTTCGTTTTAAATAAATCTAGTAAATATATTTCACCAAAAGAGGTAATTAAAAAAATAGTTTCTTTCTATGATCTGACCGAAAGTGATGTTTTGGGACGTTCTAGGAAAAAAGAATTAGTAAAGCCGCGACAAATTGTAATGTATCTTCTAAGAGAAGAATTACAATATTCATATACCAGTATAGCTGAAAAATTAGGTAATCGTGATCATACTACTGTCATTTATGCGTGTAAAAAAATATCGTCTGAAATCGAAAAGAATCCTATTTTTTCCCAAGAAATTACTATTTTGAAAGAAATATTATACAATAAATAAATACATTATTTTCTTATTTTACTTAAAATTAAATAGTGGAAATCTTGTTGATAAATCAATGAATAAGTGTTGGATAAAATCAAGAATAAAAAATTGAAGATTAAAAATCATATTATTCTCCATATATTTTGCCCTCATTATCCATTAATTATTAACAGATTATTCATCTTTAAAAAGAATAAATATCAAGAATAGAATTCAAAAAAACTACTTATACACAAAATATCTACCCTTAATTATAATAATAAATTAATATATAGTATAATAATAATTAATAATATAAATTTATGAAATTTACAACTTTAGTGGATAGCTTTAAAAGATCTATTAATTTAGCAGAAAAAATTACTGGGAAAAATCTTACACTTCCTATTCTAAGTAATATTCTTTTAAAAACTAATAAAAACAAACTTCATTTACTGGCTACTGATTTGGAGATCGGAATAGAATTAATTATTACAGGCAAAGTAGAAAAAGAAGGAAAGTTTATTATTCCGGCAAAAACTTTTTCTATGTTTTTAAATAATTTATCAGAAGAAAAGATCACTATCGAAGAAAATAAAAATGTTTTATTAGTAAAAAGTGGAAAATACAACACGACGTTTCAAGGAATAAACCCTGAGGAGTTTCCAATTATACCAGAGACAAAAACAGAAAAATATTTAGAAATAAATAAAAAAGATTTTAAAGAAGCGCTAGAACAAGTTATTCCAAGTGTTGGTTATACATCTCCAAAGCCAGAACTAAACGGTGTTTTATTTAAATTAGAAAGTAATGGTTTGAAAAATGTTTTGAAATTAGTTGGTACTGACAGTTTTCGTTTAGCAGAAAAAAGTATTTCTTCCGAGAAAATAAAAACTAATATAAAAAGTGATTTGGAGTTGATAATTCCTTTGAGAACAGCTCAAGAGGTCTTAAGGATTATTCAAGAAGAAATAGAAGAAGTTGGTGAGGCGATAAGAATTTCTCCAGAATCTAATCAAGTTCAGTTTTTATTAAATAATGTTCGTTTAGTGTCAAGGCTTATTAATGCTGAGTACCCTAAATATTCTTCAATAATACCTTCTAGTTTCGAAAATCAGGTAGTATTAAATAGAAAGAAATTAATAGAGGCAACAAAAATTGTAGGTTTATTTAGTGGAAGAATAAATGATGTCACGTTTAACTTTAATCCATCAAAAAAAGAGATTACTATTGAAGCTCAAGATCCTTCTTTGGGGAAAAGTCATACAGTATTTACTCCTGAAGATATAAGTGGCAATCCATTAAAAATTAGTTTTAATCATTTCTTTTTATTGGACGGATTAAATTCTATTAAGGAAGATGATGTTGTTATTGGATTGAATAAGGAAATTAATCCAGCTCTTATTCATGGAAAATCAGATAATAATTTTTCGTACATTTTAATGCCGATTAAAGCTTAATTTAATATTTGTTTTGTGGCTTTTATTACTTTAAAAAATACATTAAAAAATTGGCCAAAGGCCAAAAGGTTTAAAAAATTTTTTCAGAGCCAAGAGGCTCTTAATGTTGTGAATCAGTATTTTAAAGAAAGAAAAAACTGGTCTTTAAACATAGCCAAAGCTAGTTCTTTAAATCAAGGAGAACTAACGATTAAGTCCTGCCGTGCCGTGATTTCTTCAGAATTACGATTAGAAGAATCCGAGTTAAGGGCATATCTTAAAAAAAGAATTCCTGATGTAAAAATTGATAAAATTTTTTACAAGATTGGATAATATAAAATTAATAATTACTTAAATATAATTATTGATGCTGTGTTTTTTTGGTTGAAGCTATCAATGGCTTCAATTTTTATTTCATTTTGATCAATCAAACTACCTAAATTTATTTTATAAGAATAAATATTATCCTCTGTTTTATTTGGCTCCCCAAGTAAGATTTTATTTAGATAAATTTTGATATCAATTATTTCGACAGAACTATCGATTTTTAATGTCAAATTAATATCTCTATTAACAAAACTTCCATTTTCAGGAGAAATAAATTCAATATTAGGAATATCAGGGAAATTTATTGTTGTTTGTGTAGTCTTGGTATTAATAGGAATATATTCAGATCCCAAATATTTATTATATTCTTCACTAAAGTTAATAATATTTTTTTGTGCCCACATAAGAATTGGAATTTCCCAATTCCAAAATTGTGGATCATCTAATGGATTAGTTAATGGGGATTCAAGAATATTATTTTTATTAACGTAATAAAGAATATTATGAATTTCGTTGATAGTTTTTATTTCTCCGGTCTCAATATTTTTATATTCTTTAGTATTTATATAGTTCCCATTAAGCATGGGAATGGAATATTTAATTGTTTGATCGTTGGTGTACGGAAGTGGTTCGATAAAGTTTGTTGGTGGATAGAATTCTGTTGCTCTTTCCATAAATTCATGCCAGCAAGGAGCCGCTAACATGGATCCTGGGGCTCCTGTTCTACTGACTATAGATCTATCATTATTTCCGGCCCAGACCCCGCTGACTAAGGATGTAGTGTAACCTATTGTCCACGCATCACGATATTCAGAATCCGTTCCAGTCTTAGCTGCTGCTTGAAAACCAGGAAAATACAATTGATTATTCCAGCCAAACGTAGGGGCTCGTGCAACATTATCAGATAAAATGCTATTAATAATGCGAGCTATTTGAGGGTCTAAAACATTTTTATTTTTTAAGGTGAATTCTTCTATTGTTTGATTATTATTATCTTTTATATTTAAAATACTTGTTTGTGGGTGATAGATTCCCTCTTGGTTAAAAGTACTATAAGCATGAACCATTTCAATTAGTTTTACGCCACCTCCTCCTAAAACTAAGCTTAATCCATAATGTCCTGGAGGATCATTAAGAGTAGTAATACCAAGGTCTCGTGCGGTTTTAATCGAGTTTTCTATTCCAGCTAAGTACAAAATCTTTACAGACGGAATATTTAAAGATTGAGCGAGGGCTTGTCTAAAAGTAACTGGGCCCCTAGTTTTTTCATCATAATTTCGAACTAGGTAAGGATTATTTGGGTCAGTAGAAAAATTGGCTATTTTGCCATCTACGGCAGTGTCAAAAATAATACTTTCAGGGAGAAATCCTTTTTTAAAAACCGTAGCGTAAACGACTGGCTTAAAAGATGATCCTGGTTGACGTATACTCAAAGTAGTATTTACGTTTCCTTCGGCTTCTAGATTCCAGTAATCACGTGATCCAACCATTGCTAGTATTTGACCAGTTTTAGGGTCTTCAGCTAGAAGACTTAAGTTTTTTACACCAACCTTTTCTTCATTGAGGTTTCCATATTTTTCTACCAATTCTTCAGCTAAATTCTGAAGACGCATGTCTATGCTTGTGATAATTGTATACCCACCTTTTTCTAATTCTTCTTCACTAAATCTTTCGTAAAGGAGGCCACGGGCATACATCACAAAATGAGGTGCTGGAAAATCAACTTCAGGCGGTGTAAAAACTACTTTCTCTTTTCTTGCCTCTTCTACTTCTTCATTTGCATAATAGTTAAGGGTTTTTACTCGTGAAAGAATCCAACTTTTTCTATTTTCTAAATCTTCTAAATGATTACCAAAAGGTGATAAATAATTTGGTGATTGGATCAAACTTGTTAAATAAGCTGCCTCAGCCAAGGTTAAGTTTTTAGCTTCTTTGTTGTAATAAAAGTTGCTAGCTGATTCAATTCCATAAACATTATGCCCATAATTAATTTGGTTTAAGTACATTTCGAGGATCTGGTTTTTACTATATGCTTTTTCAACTTTTACGGTTAGAATTGCTTCCTTGAGTTTTCTTACTAAAGTTTGATCAATGGTAAGAAAAGCATTTCGAGCTAATTGTTGTGTTATTGTAGAACCTCCACGAAGATTTCCTAGATGAGTTATGTTGTAAAGAAGAGAACGGATGAGTCCTTTTAAAGAAAACCCACGGTGGTTATAGAAATTGTGATCTTCTGCAGCTAAGGTTGTTTTAATAATATATGGGGATATTTCATCTAGTTTTACAATAGTTCTTTTTTCTCCGCCATGTATTTCATAAAGTAAAATTTCTCCAGTACGGTCATATATTTTTGTTGATTCTGGTACAACACGTTGGTCAAATGTAGATAGGTCTGGTAGACCTTGAGCTAGAAAAATTAAAAAAAAGCCCAATAAGGATAGAGATAGAAAAAATAATAGTAGAAAGAATGAGATAGTTTTTTTTATCATTTCTTGTTTTCTTTTGTATGTTTTTCTAATTTATTTGCTCCAGCTAAAGCAACAGCTAGTGCGTCAGCAATATCATCAGGTTTTGGCAGAGTTTCTAAAGAGAAAAAACATTGAATTGCTTTTTGCACATCTTTTTTATTTGCCCTGCCATACCCTATAAGATTTTGTTTTATTTCAAGAGGAGTTAGTTCAATATATTTTAAATGATTTTTTTGAATAATTAATATAATAACACCTCTAGCTTCGCTAATACTCATAACGGTTTTAGCGTTTTTAAAGAAAAAGATTTTTTCTATAGCAACTATTGATGGTTTATATTTTTTTATTAAAATATCAAGATTTTTAGCAATTATTTCTAGTCTTTGCCCTTGAGATTGTTCTATTATTTCTAAACATCCATAGTCTATTGGTTTTATGTTTTTTCTTCCAACTCGAAGAAAAGCCCATCCAATTCGAGTTGTTCCTGGATCAATACCTAAAATTATCATTATATTAAGTCAGCATTAGAATAAATTTCCTCAACATCATTATGTTCGTCCAAAGCATCAAATAAATTCTCTAATTTAGTTTTTGTTGCTTTATCAGTGATAACTATTGGTTGTTGGCTAATGAAATCAAGTTCAGTTTTAACAATATCCTGATCTATTTGTTCCTCAAGAAAATTTTTAATTAAAATAATATTTTGGGGATTGGTGTAAATTATTATTTCTTCATTTTCCTCTTTTATTTCTTCTGCCCCATTTTCAATAACTTCTAACGAGAGATCGTCATTCCAAGATTTTTTAGGGAGAATAATCTTTCCAGATTCTTTGAACATCCAACGTACACTTCCAGTGTCTGCCATTTTAGCGCCATATTCTTGGAGAAGGTGCCGTAGTTCAGCTAATGTACGATTTTTATTATCTGTGATAGCTTGGATTAAAAGAGCTGAGCCTCCTGGGCCATAGGCTTCATAGAAAACCTCATCAAGCTTTTTCCCATCATCCATTTTGCCAGAGCCTTTGCTTATAGCTCTTTCAATATTTTCTTTAGGCATTCCGAAGTCTTTTGCTTTATCAACAGCCATTTTTAATTTGGGATTAGACTCTATTTTATCTCCATCCTTTGCTGCTACGGTAATTAAAGCTGTTAATTTTGAAAAAGCCTTGGCTCTTTTAGGGTCTTTAACGGCTTTTTGATATTTTACTTTAGACCATTTAGAATGTCCTGACATAATATAAAATCTTATCTATTTTATTGTATAATTTTTTTTACCTTTCCGCAAGAATACTTTTTACCTTTAATCTTTGCTTGAAAAAATGGGTATTTTAGAGTAAAGTTAATTATAGAAGTCGTAAAAATATACAATGGATTTAAAACAATTAAAAAAAGGTGCTGAAATAGGCATTTCTTTAATCAAAAATACATCAGATTTAGAAAAATGGCGTATTAAATATTTAGGGAGGAAAAGCATCCTTTCTTTATTTTTTGATTCTTTATCGAAATTATCACTAAAAGAAAAGAAAGAACAAGGGCAAAGAGCTAATGCAATTCGTCAACTCTTTTCTTCTTTATATAAAAAAAAGAAAAATGATTTAGAAAATAATCTATCTGTTTCTTCTGATTTTATTGATATTACGCAGCCTGGCGAGAAAACGTATCAAGGACATCTTCACCCTTTGACATCGACTTTAAATGATATAACTAATTCTTTTCAGAAAATGGGCTTTTCCATTATTGAAGGCCCTGAGATTGAGGCTGAATATTATAATTTTGATGCCTTAAATATTCCTGCTGGACATCCTGCCAGAGAAATGTGGGACACGCTTTGGATTAAACCAACAACTAAGAAAGAAAAATCAAAGATGTTGTTGCGAACACATACTAGCCCAATGCAGGTTCGTTTTATGGAAACTAATAAGCCACCTTTTCGTATAATTGTTCCTGGCAAGTGTTTCCGTTACGAAGCAACTGATGCTTCACATGAAATTCAATTTCATCAAATAGAGGGATTAATGGTGGGAGAAAATATTAGTTTATCTAATTTTAAGGCCATAATTGAAGAAGTTGTAAAAGATATTTTTAAACAAAAAGTTTTAGTTCGTTTTAGACCCAGCTATTTTCCTTTCACATCTCCTGGAGTTGAAGTGGATATTAAAATAAAAACAAAAACTAAAAGTCAAAAATCAAAAAGCAATGATCAATGGTTGGAAATAATGGGTGCAGGTATGGTCCATCCGGACTTATTTAAAAGAGCAGGTTATGTAACTAATCGCTGGCAAGGTTTTGCTTTTGGGCTCGGAGTAGAAAGAATTGCTATGATTAAATATCACATTGATGATATTAGGTTGTTTTTTAGCCCTGACATAAGATTTTTAGAACAATTTTAGATTATGAAATTTTCATATAATTGGTTAAAAGATTTATTGAAGTTTAAAGAATCTCCTGAAAAACTGGCAGATATTTTAACAATGCATTTTGCCGAAACAACGGTTAAATATTGTGGCAAGAGGGCTATTTTAGATGTGGAGCTTTTATCTAATCAAGTTGCCGAGGCATCGGGTCATTTAGGCTTGGCCCGGGAGATAGGAGCAATTTTAGAAAAAAAATTTATTTATCCTAAGATAAATTTAAAAGAAAAGAATTTAAATACTAAAGATCTCTTAAATATTAAAACAGAAAGTTCGAATTGCAATTGTTATTTAGCAAGAATACTTCAGGGAGTAAAAATAAAAGAATCTCCAGAATGGTTGAAAGATGCCTTGGCTGATTGTGGCGTACGTTCAATTAATAATATTGTAGATGCTGCTAATTATGTAATGCTGGAAACAGGTCAACCTCTCCATACTTTTGATTTTGATAAAATTAGTTCTAAGTCAGCGACTGTTGATAAAAAAGAAATAATTGTAAGACAAGCCAAAAAAAATGAAAAGATTACGACATTGGAAGATGAGGTTTATGATTTAAGCGAAGACATAATGGTCATTGCTGATAATAAAAATCTATTAGCTCTGGCCGGGATAAAAGGAGGGAAAGAATCTGGTATTGATAAAAATACAATAAATATAATTTTAGAAAGCGCTAATTTTAATGGAGTTAATGTTAGATTTACTTCTAAAAAATTAGGATTAAGGACTGATGCTTCATGGAGGTTTGAGCATAATCTTCCATTAGATTTGACCGATTATGCTGTAGATCGTTTGGCTCAATTAATTCAGGAAGTAGCTGGCGGAGATATATTAAAAGATAAAGTAGGGAAAGGTGTTTCTAAAAAAGGAAAGACATTAATTCCTATTAAATGGGAAAATTGGGAAAAGTTTTTAGGGTGGCCAATTAAAAAAAAGGAAATTATTCATTATCTTTCTCTTTTAGGTTTTTCTCTTCAGCAAAAAAAGGATTATCTTCTAGCTGCTCTGCCGTGTTTTCGTAATGATATAAAAATAAAAGAAGATGTAATGGGTGAAGTAGCTCGTTTATATGGAATTGATAAAATTCATTCTGTTATTCCTCAGGAAATTCTGGCTATTCCTGTGCAGAATGAATTCTTTGAGTTTCGAAAACAGACAAAAGATTGGCTTAAGGGATATAATTTGGAAGAAGTATATAATTATTCTTTTATATCAGAAGAAGATAAAAATATTCTGCCTAATGTATGGCAACAAAAACTTATTGAGATACAAAACCCGACTAGTGCCTTAACAAAATATTTACGTCCTACCCTTTTAGTTAATTCTTTGAAAAATATAAATTATAATTTTCGTTTTGTTAATAAAATTAGATTTTTTGAGATAGGTAAGTATTATTTTAAAAACAAAGAAAGCTTAAAAGAACATTTTGTTCTTTCGGGAGTTTTGGCTCAAAAAGAAAAGTCTAATAATTCTTCGGCATTGTTTTATGAGACCAAGGGAATTATTGAGGATTTGTTTAATAGGTTTGGGGTAGATAAAGATAATTACAGTTTTAAATCGCTAGAAAGTAATGAGTATTCTCTTCTATTAGAACAAGGTACTGCAATTTATAAAGATAAAGACTTGATTGGTGTGATAGGGATTCCGAAGGAATATCTATTAAAAAAATACGATTGTGAGGAAAATGTAATCTTTTGGGAGATTAAGCTTCTTCCTTTGCTAGAAATCGTTAAGGAAGAAAGAGAGTTCCAGTCACTTCCAAAATACCCTGCTATTATTAGAGATATATCTTTTATTATTTCACAGAATATTCTGATAGATGAAATCTTAAATATTATTCAAGAAGCATCACCATTTAATCTTGAGGATGTAGATTTGTTTGATGTATATGTGGGCGAGAATCTTTCGTCAGGGACTAAAAGCTTATCTTTTCATCTAACTTTTCGTTCGGAAGATTATACATTAAAGAATGAAGAAGTTGATAAAGAAATGCAGAAGATTTATAAAGTTTTAAAAAATATTGGAGGAGAAATACGATAATATGGAAAAACCTATAAAAAAAATTGAAACAATAGAGGAATCTCTTAATGGCATAGAGAAAAATTCTTATACAGCTAAAGATATTTATATTTTAGAAGGATTAGATCCAGTTCGGAGAAGGCCTGGTATGTATATTGGGTCTACTGGAGTAGATGGCCTTCACCATCTTATTTGGGAAGTTGTCGATAATTGTATAGATGAAGCAATGGGTGGTTATGCTAAGAATATTAAAGTAGAGATATTAAAGGAAGACAGAGTAGCTATAACAGATGATGGTAGAGGGATTCCTGTAGATATTCATAAAAAAACAAAAAAATCAGCATTAGAAACTGTGATGTGTACTTTGCATGCTGGTGGAAAATTTGGAGGAAGTTCTTATAAAGTCGCTGGTGGATTGCATGGAGTTGGGATTTCTGTTGGAAATGCTCTTTCAAAATATTTGCAGGCAGAAAT
>CAZNBO010000009.1:11395-13569 GCA_964571515.1 uncultured Candidatus Saccharibacteria bacterium | reverse complement strand
AAAGTAATCTTTTTGTCTTCTATCTCTATTTCATAAGCACCAATATGCTGAGTAATCCCACCTGATTCTTTTTCAACAATTTTAGTTTTTTTGATATAATCTAAAAGACTTGTCTTGCCATGATCAACATGACCCAAAACTACAATAATCGGAGGACGTGAAATTAAACCTAATTGTTTGTTTTTATTTTTCATATTAATAAATATGGCGGAGGGGGTGGGATTCGAACCCACGATCCGTGTAAACGAATAGCGGTTTTCAAAACCGCTTGGGATAACCGCTCCCTACCCCTCCAAAAAAGATTTGAATCTTTTCCTATGTTTTGGATTATCAGCGCCTACCAAACTAAAATATTTTTTAATGTCCTTTATATTTTCTAACTGTACGCTTCTATCATTACGAATCTTAGGCGAGAATTCTAATTCTTTTAATATTTTAAAAACTGAAGTACGAAGTCGTTTAGAATAACTTACAAAAGATAATCTAGGATAATTGTATCTTTTCTTATTAATCTTATGCCTCTCAACAAAAAAACAACCATCTGTATCTACTAAACCCCTCAAGCAAGGTATCTTAAAACTTTTATCTTTTTTAACCCATATAGGAATATCCAAATTCTGTTTTAGCTTATTTCCAACTTTAAGACCTATTGATTTACAAAAAGATACTAAACGTATGCGTGAAACGGTAATATTAACAACAGACTCTTTCTTTCTAACATTCATGCTTGCTTTTACCTCAAATAGCTCCTTGATAAGATTTCTTACAAAAACACTATAAAGTTTATCGGTTTTACGATTAAGGGTTACGATAATTTGTCTGTTAGTAATTCCACCATCTCCCATCATAATCCCAACAAACTCAGCTAATTCAACTCCCTTTTGAGGTACAACGATTTTCTTTGTTACAAAATACTTTTTTGGATTATATTTACCTTTCTTCTCCCACCACTCCAACCATTTTTGTTTTCGTATTTCTGAATCACCACCAATTCTTCCATATTTTTTATAAACAGCAATGCCACCAAGCCTAGCCCCTTTACGAACATACCAAAAAGGTTCTTTAATCTTTATTCCCTGTGGAATTTTTAATTTCGCAAGCTTAGAGATTTTTTGAAAAATACCGTAAGGTAAAGAATATCTTTCTCTTCTCCAATCGTTGAGTGTTCTTTTATGCACTTTGATTTTATCTGCAAATAAAGACCAGGAAAGTTTTAAATTCTTTGTAGCTTTTAATAAAAATTGATATTGCCCACCAGTGCGAAAAATAACCCTTTTTTCCAACTGATAATATTTACTGTCCCGTACTAATTCAGCCATTATTCCATTTTAACATAGCAAAAACACAAAAACAAATAAAATTATCAACGATTATTTTTCACATAGTCCCCTCGACAGGACTCGAACCTGTAACCTTGGGCTTAAGAGGCCCCTGCTCTACCGATTGAGCTACGAGGGGAAGATTGTCGTGCCCTCGGCAGGATTCGAACCTGCAATCTTCTGTTCCGAAGACAGAAATGTTATCCAGTTACACCACGAGGGCAGGATTGAAAAAAAATCAATTTTACTTTATGATTAGAAGAGCATACCAATTATTCATTATAATGAAAAAGCTTTAAATATGCAAATACCTTTAGAAATATTAGAAATAATAAAAAAACTTAATCAAGGTGATTTCAAAACCTACATTGTTGGAGGATGTGTTCGAGATCTTGTTATCAGTAAAACCAAAGAGTTAAAAAGAAGTCCAAAAGATTGGGACATTACTACTAATGCAAAGCCCCAGCAAATCCAGAAACTTTTTCCTGACAGTGTTTATGAAAATAAGTTTGGTACAGTCTTGGTAAAAACTAATTCAGAAAGCCCTGATCTAAAAATCGTTGAGGTTACTACTTTTAGAAAAGAGGGAAAATATAGTGATAAACGCCATCCTGATAAAATAGAATTTGCCAAAACAATCGAAGAAGACTTAAGTCGTCGTGATTTTACTGTTAACGCAATGGCAATTAAAATTAAGGATGTGCAAAACACTTTAGTTGATCCTTTTAATGGTAAAAAAGATATAAAGAATAAATTGATTAGAGCTGTAGGAAATGCAAAAGAACGATTTTCCGAAGATGGTTTACGTTTGATGAGAGCTATTCGTTTTGCTTGTGAACTAAATTTTCAAATAGA
>CAZNBO010000009.1:0-11295 GCA_964571515.1 uncultured Candidatus Saccharibacteria bacterium | reverse complement strand
AAAAAAATACAGTTTGGAAGTAAGATTGGCTAGCTTATTCCATGATATTGGAAAACCATATGTAAAAGAAGGCGAGGGCATAGATTCTACTTTTTATAATCATGAATGGCAGGGGGCAAAAATAATAGTTCGTATTCTCGACCGCCTAAAATTTCCTAATGATAAATCAGAAAAAATTGTCAAATTGGTACGATACCATGGTTTTGTTTATGATACAGAAATTACCACGGACGCTGCAATACGAAGATTATTAGTTAAAATCGGGAAAGAAAATATTCAAGAGCTAGCCCAGGTAAGAGAAGCTGACAGAATTGGATCAGGATGTCCTAAAGCCCTTCCTTTCCGCCTTCGTCATTTTCTATTTCGTGTGGAAAAGGTATTACAAGAACTAGAGGGACAACAACCGTCTCTTAAGATATTAAAAATAAATGGTCGTGATATAATTAAAATATTAAACATCAAGCCAAATCCTAGAATTGGCGCAATTTTAAATATTTTACTTGAAGAAATTTTAGATGATCCTAAAAAAAATACCAAAAAATATTTAGAAAAAGAAGTGAAAGAATTAAATCAACTCTCTAAAAATGAATTAATGGAAAAACAAAAAATAGCTCAGAGAAAATATAAAGACCTTTTAGAAGAAGAGGAAAGAAAAATTAAAAAAAAGTATTACGTAGATTAACGGGTTGTAGTGTAGTGGTAGCACGAGTCCCCCGGGAGGATTTAGCCCGAGTTCGAATCTCGGCAGCCCGACAAATAATATGAATATATTTCAAGCAATTATTTTAGCTATTACTCAAGGAATAACTGAATTTTTACCAGTTTCTAGTTCTGGTCATTTAGCTATCTTACAAATCTTTTGGCATTTACCTCAATCTTCTATAGGTTTTGATGCTATCCTTCATTTTGGAACATTGGGAGCAATCTTAACGGTCTTCTGGCAGGAGATAAAAGAAATACTCTCTAGCAAAAATTGGCAATTAATTAAACTTATTATAATAGGGACAATCCCAGCGGTAATTTTTGGTTTCCTTTTTCAAACAAAAATAGAAACAACTTTTTCTTCTTTAAAATTTATTGGTTTATCTTTTTTAATTACTGCTTTTTTTCTTTTATTAACCAAATTTTCAAAAGGAGAAAAAGATTTAATATCCCCACTTGATGCTTTATTAATTGGATCAGCCCAAGCTATTGCTCTTTTCCCTGGAATTTCTCGCTCTGGGCTTACTATTTCTGCTGGATTATTAAGAAAATTAAAACCAGAAATTGCCTATAAATTTTCTTTCCTCCTGGCCATTCCTGTAATTTTAGGAGCTGTTATCCTGCAACTGCCAGATTTAATACAGCAAGGAGGAAATGGTTACTTATTAAATGTAGCAGGAATATTGATTTCGTTTTCTATAGGAATTGTCAGTTTAAAGATATTAGAAAAAATATTAAAAAAAGGAAAATTCTTTTGGTTCTCTATTTATTTAATGACATTAAGCATGTTAATCTTAATATAAGATATGTTAAAAAAAATTATTAAAAATTTTATCCAAGAGTCTTATAAAAAAATAGCTATTAAAAATAAATGGTCTATTTCATCTATGCATGATGTTTTATTAGAAATACCAAAAGATGAACAATATGGCGACTATAGTACAACTTTAGCTTTTTCTATAAGTAAAAACATTAAAGAACCGCCTTTTAAAATTGCTACCATTTTAATAAATGAGATGCGGGAAAAATTACCGAAAGAAATAATAAAAGTAGAATTAGCTAACAATGGATTTATTAATTTCTATATTAATAAAAATTTTATTCAAAAAGAATTAGAAATCATATATAAACAAAAAACAAAATTTAATCTTTCAAAAATAGGTAAAAACAAAACAATAATAATTGATTATTCCTCCCCTAATATTGCTAAACCAATGCATGTTGGGCATTTGCGTTCTACTATCATTGGAGAAACATTGGCTAATTTATACGAAACATTAGGTTATAAAGTTATACGCTGGAATTATCTTGGTGATTGGGGTACTCAATTTGGAAAATTAATTGCTGCTTACAAGCTATGGGGAACAAAGGAAGAAGTAGAAAAAAATCCTATACCTGCTCTTCTTGCTTTATATATAAAATTTCATGAAGAGATGAAAACTAATCCAGGTTTAGAAAAATTAGGACAAGAAGAATTCAGAAAACTAGAAAAAGGTGATAAAAAAAACAGAAGGTTATGGCTTTGGTTTAAAGAAGAATCAATTAAAGATTTTCAAAAAATATATAAACTATTAAATATTAAGTTTGATATTTTACTAGGCGAAAGTTTCCTGGAAAAAGATCTTGTGCCATTAACAAATCT
Source organism: uncultured Candidatus Saccharibacteria bacterium (assembly GCA_964571515.1). GTDB lineage: Bacteria > Patescibacteriota > Minisyncoccia > UBA6257 > UBA6257 > DAOVIY01. Next base: position 8,951 of record CAZNBO010000009.1, on the reverse strand, counting down.
TTTAAAAAAGAAAAAAATAGTACAAAGAAGCCAAGGAGCACTTATTATTCCTTTAGAAAAATACAATCTACCACCTGCTTTAATTCAAAAATCAGATAAAGCAAGCTTATATCTTACCCGTGATTTAGCTTTACTAAAATATCGTTTTACAAAATATCATCCTGCAAAAATTCTTTATGTTGTTGGCAATGAACAAGATAACCATTTTAAACAACTCTTTACTCTATCAAAAATTATTTTTCCAAATGAAAAAACCGAATTAACCCATATTAAATTTGGCCTGATTTTGTCTGAAAAAAGAAAAAAGTTTTCCACTAGAGAAGGAGAAATTATTCCTCTTAAACAAGTTATTGATCAAGTAGTTGAAAAATCATTGGAAATAATCAAAGATAAAAAACCTCAATGGACATTATCCAAACAAAAAAAAATAGCTCAAACTATTGCTATCGGGGCTTTAAAATTTAATGATTTAAAATCATTTCGTGCTTCTGACATTGTCTTTGATTGGAAAAAAATGCTTGATTTTTCCGGAGATACAAGTGTCTATCTCCAATATACATATGCCCGTATAAATAAGATTCTTATAAAAGCAAAAAAAATAGGAAAATATGATTGCAAATTATTAACCAATGAATTTGAAATTTATCTTATTAAAAAATTATCTGAATTTCCAGATATAATTCAAACCAGTGCCACAAGATACTCGCCAAACAATTTAGCTTCTTATCTTCTGTCGTTAGCGAATTTAACTAATAAATATTACGAAGCTATTCCTATATTAAAAGAAAAAGATAAAAATCGACAGAATGCTCAACTTGTCCTTCTAAAAACAACTGCCGATATTCTTAAGAAAGGATTAGGAATATTGGGAATACAAACTTTAAAAGAGATATAAAAAAATGCCGCTGTTAATTGGAGCAAGCTCCTCAAAACAACGGCATCTTTAGTATAGCAAAGAAAAATAATCTGTCAAGTCTCTATCAAAATTTATATTGATTTTTAAGAAAATAAGAGTTAAAATAAAAAGAGGTCTTTAAGGATCTCTTTTATTTGCGGGTATCGTATAGCGGCAGTACGGAACCCTTCCAAGGTTCAGACACGGGTTCGAGTCCCGTTACCCGCTCCAAGTCTAAATTTATGAAAAAAAACAATACAAAAGTGAGAATTTTCTCTGGTAGTAGGCCTACTGGTTTTCTTCATTTAGGAAATTATTTAGGTGGTTTAAAGGGGTATATTGAACTCCAAAACAAAAAAAATTACGATTGCATTTATGCAGTAGTTGATCTCCATGGCATAACTTCACCATATGAATCAGAAACCTACCAAGATAAAATACGAGAAGTAGTTTTAGAATATTTGGCATGTGGCTTGGATCCAAAAAAATGTCATTTAATAATTCAGTCTCAAATACCTGAACATATAGAATTAGCATATCTTTTAAGCACAATTTATCCAGTATCCCGACTAGAACAACTGCCTACTTATAAAGACAAGAAAAAGGAACAGCCAAAATATATTAATATGGGACTCTTTTATTATCCTATTCTTATGGCAGCAGATATTCTCTTATATAAAGCTCAATTTGTCCCAGTTGGGAAAGATCAATCTCCTCATCTAGAAGTAACACGAGAAATTGCAAGAATCTTTAATCGAACTTTTGGTCAAACTTTTCCTGAGCCTCAAACATATCTTATGCAATTTTCCTATATTCCCTCATTAACTGGGGAAGGAAAAATGTCAAAATCAAAACTAGGTAGTTATATTAATTTAATTGACAATTTGTCTATTATTAAAGAAAAATTAGCAAAAGTCCCAACAGATTCGGGAAAAAGTAAAAAAGTACCTGAAAAAGGTGGCGTAGCTGTTTTATTAATGTTAGTTGAATTATTTGAAGGCAAAGAAAAAAGAAAGTCTTATGAAAAATTATATCTTGACTCTGGAATTAAATATAAAGAACTAAAAGATCAACTTGGTGAAGCAATATATAAAGAATTAAAGCCAATTCAAGAAAAAAGAAATTACTATAAAAAGCATCCAAAATTAGTAGATGAAATTTTAGAACAAGGACAAAAATATGCTTCTCAAATCGCAAAACAAACCCTAAAAGAAGTAAAAGAAAAAATGGGATTAATATAAGAAATATTTTTATCTAACTCTATGAAAGATTTATCAGAAGAAGCTGAGCAAACTGAAGAAAATCAAAACAATGTTCTCGAGATTATACAAGTAAAAAATCTCAAAAAAAGATACAAACATATAACGGCTCTCAATGGAATTTCTTTCTCTGTAAAAAGAGGTGAGGTTTTTGGTTTTTTAGGACCTAATGGGGCAGGTAAAACTACAACAATTAACATTCTTTGCACGCTCGCCCTACCTAATTCTGGATTAGCTTATGTGAATGGCTATCATGTAATAAATCAATCTAATCTTGTAAGAGAATCCATTGGCTTAGTCTTTCAAGAGACAACCTTAGACAATCATTTAACTGCCGAGGAAAATCTTTATCTGCATGCAATGCTTTATGGAGTTTCACGAAAAGATTTTATTAAAAGAAAGAGGGAAATTTTAAAGCTTTGTGAGCTTTGGGGTAAAAGAAAGATGAAAGTTGAATCATTTTCTGGAGGAATGAAAAGAAGATTAGAACTTGTCCGAGCATTAATCCATCAACCACAAATTTTGTTTTTAGATGAACCAACTATTGGATTAGATCCACAAACACGAAAAAAGATCTGGGATTATATCTTTACTGTAAGAAAAAAGAAAAATACTACTATTTTTTTAACCACTCAATATCTAAATGAAGCGGAAAGTTGTGATAGAATTGCTATCATAGACCACGGAAAAATAGTAGCAATTGACACTCCAGAAAATCTAAAAAAGATGATTGGTGGCGATATTATCATTTTTAAAACTGAAAACAACAAACAAGCAGAAAAAGAATTCCGCAAAAAATTTCCTCAATATTCTATTAAATGGATTGGTAAAGAATTAAAAGTTGAGATAGATAATGGTGATAAATTTTTACCCATATTAGTAAAAGCTATCTCCCCTCATATAACTTCAATGCAATTACGACGACCTACTTTGGAAGATGTATTTTTGGAAATTACAGGAAGAAAAATAAGAGAAGAAAATAATGGAAAAATTGAAGATGAAAATAAAGATTTTGACATAACTTCTCTATTTTCTCTTTTTAATTTTTCAGAAACAGAAGAAAAAAATAATTTACCAATTGATAAGCAGAAAAGCGATGAATAAAAAACTACAAACACTTTATATAATTTGGTATAGAGAAGTGCTTATTTATTTACGCAATTCTTTAAAATTCTTTACATCAATTTTTTTACCTATCCTAATTTTGATATTCCTTGGCACAGGATTAAAAACGATATTTCCTACGCCTGTTTTACATTATGACTTTGCTCAATTCTTTTTTCCTGGAATACTAGGTTTAAGCATTAGTGTTATGGCCATCTCTTCAACCATGTCAATCGTATGGGATAGAGAATTTGGGTTTTTAAAAGAAATCTTAGTTTCTCCTATTAGTAGATCATATATTGCTTTAGGAAAAATTTTAGGAGCAACAACTACAGCTCTTTTACAAGGCTCTCTCATTTTATTAACAACACCTTATTTGGGAATTAACTTTAGTATACTTTTATTCTTAAAAGTAATGCTTGTTATTTTTTTAATAGGTTATGGCATGGCCGCCTTAGGAATCTTTTTTGCTTCACGCTTAAAAAGAATCGAAAGCTTTTCAATCCTATCGCAAATTATTATCGTACCAATGGCTTTTTTATCTGGAGCCTTTTTCCCTCTTAAAAATGTTCCGTCTTGGATGATAACAATATCCCATTATAATCCTTTGGCCTATAGTGTTGACGCTTTACGTTGGGTTGTTCTGTCTAGGTCTCTAGATTATGAGAAAATCTCACTTATGACCACACATTCTTTACCAGTATGCCTTGCTTTTCTTTTTACTTTTAATATTATTATAACGTTTTTTAGTATTCGTATGTTTAAAAAATTGAAATAGACATGAAAATAAACTGTATTTATGATAAAATAAAAATATTATGATTATTCAATGGTTTGGTTATTCTTATTTTCGAATTGATAGCAAAAATAAAATTATTGCTATCGACCCTTATTCTGAAGTATCAACAAAATCAACACCTCCAAGATTTAAATCTGATATTCTCCTTATCCCCAGCCAACAAGAAGACCATGGCAAAAAAAAGGTAGTCACGAAAAATTCTTTAATTCTTGAAGGAGCTGGGGAAATAGAAACAGGAGGTATTTTTATTCAGGGAATAGCACAAAAACCTAACACAATCTATTTGATAAAATCAGAAAATATGGTCATTTGTGATTTAGGAAATTTGGAAAAAAAGAGTTTAAAAGAAGAAACATTAGAAAAAATCGCTAATGTCGATATCCTCCTTATTCCTATAGGTGGAAATGGTACTCTTAACTACGAAGAAGCAATATCTCTAATAAATCAAATAGAGCCTAAGATTATTATTCCAATGAATTATGCTTTACCTGGCTTAAAAGTTAAATTAGATCCACTTGATAAATTCCTTAAAGATATAAGCAAAACCCCAGAGATTTTAGACAAATTAGTTGTTAGAAAAAATAGCTTACCAGTAGAAACAAAATTGATAATACTTAATAAACAATAGTCTAATAATTTATGAAAGAAGAGAAAGAAAAAAAAGAAAAAGCTGAATCGGTCCAACCAATAGATATCGCTGAAGAACTCAGAGAGTCATATTTAGATTACGCTATGTCTATTATTATTTCCCGCGCATTACCTGATGTACGAGATGGTCTTAAACCAGTACAAAGACGAATTTTATGGTCAATGCAAAAAATGGGGATTACTTCTAGCACTAAAACTGTAAAGTCAGCCAGAGTAGTAGGAGAAGTTTTGGGAAAATATCACCCTCATAGTGACATTGCGGTTTATGATGCTTTGGTCAGAATGGCCCAAGATTTTTCATTGCGCTATCCTTTAATCAAAGGACAAGGAAATTTTGGATCTGTTGATGGAGATCCAGCAGCTGCGCAAAGATATACAGAAGTAAAGCTAACTCCTCTAGCCGAAGAACTATTAGAAGACATTGATAAAGAAACCGTAGATTTTGTTCCTAATTACGACGGGACAAGAACAGAACCTAAATATTTGCCAGCAAAACTACCACAGCTTATTTTGAATGGTACTATGGGTATTGCTGTAGGAATGGCAACAAATATTCTTCCTCATAACTTAAAAGAAGTCTCAGATGCTCTTATATGTTTATTAGAACATCCACATGTTTCTGTTGAAGACCTAATGAATTTCATCAAAGGACCCGATTTTCCAACAGGAGGAATTATCTTTGGTAAGCAAAACATTTTAGAAGCCTATGCAAGTGGAAGAGGTAAAATAATTTGCAGAGCTAAAACCGAAATAGTAGAAGATAAAATAAAAAAAATAATTGTTACAGAAATTCCATATCAAGTAAATAAGGCTGAGTTAATAATACATATTGCTCATTTAGTCGAAGAAAAAAAGATTGAAGGCATAAAAGATCTGAGGGATGAATCTGGTAAAGAAGGAATGAGAGTTGTTATTGAATTAAAAAACAATGTAATTCCAAAAAGAATCCTTAATCAGTTATTTAAATTTACGCCTTTGGAAAAAAATTTCCATTTGAATATGTTGTCTCTAATAGAAAATGGACTACAGCCACAGGTACTCTCTGTAAAAGATATCTTAGAAGAATATCTTACACATCGGAAAGACGTTGTTAAGCGCCGCACTGAATATTTGCTTAAAAAAGCAAGGGAAAGAGCTCACATTTTAGAAGGACTATCAAAAGCACTAGATCATATTGACAATATCATTAAATTAATAAAATCCTCTGAAAATAGAGAAGATGCACAAAAAAAGCTTATATCTAAATATAGCTTTAGTGAAATTCAAACAAATGCTATTTTAGAAACGAAGCTTCAATCCTTGGCAAAATTAGAAAGAGAAAAAATAGAAAAAGAATTAACAGAAAAACAAAAACTAATAAAAGAATATCTATTAATTCTCAAAGAACCAAAACGAATTGCTAATATTATCAAACAAGAAATTAAAGAATTAAGAGATAAATATGGTGACGAGCGACGAACAGAAACACAAACATATTTACCTGAAGCTATTACTGAAGAGCAGCTTATTCCATCACAAGAAACACTAATTGCTCTTTCGCAAAATGGATATATAAAACGAATTAATCCAAATGTTTTAAGAGGACAAAAAAGAGGAGGAAAAGGAGTTATTGCTTATGATGCAAAAAATGAAGATGATATTTTAATCCATCTTGTTTCTTGTAATACAAGGGATGAAATTTTGTTTTTTACTGATAGAGGACGTCTTTTTAAATTACGCGCTTTTGAAATTGCAGAAGCTTCACGTACATCGCGCGGAAAAACTATTCAAAATTATTTAAACCTCAATTCAAAGGAAAAAATTATTGTTTTGTTAAATTGCCCTTCAGAACAGACAAAAACTTCTTCTACATACTTATTTATGGCTACACAAAAAGGTATTATAAAGAAAAGTCTTTTAAAAGAATATTCAAATATTCGAAAAGGAGGAATTATAGCCCTAAAACTTATTAAAAAAGACAAACTTATTGGAGCTTCTTTGTGTAATAAAAATGATGAAATAATTTTAGTTACTAATAAAGGGCAATCTATACGTTTTCCCGAAAAAGACACAAGGGCAATGGGTCGTTCAGCAAGCGGAGTTATAGGCATAAAACTTGCAAACAATGACAATGTGGTTAGTTTGATCACCATAAAAACAAAAGAAGAAAAAACAAAAAAACAAATTTTTGTAATTAGTGAAAATGGATTTGGTAAAAAAACAAACCTAAAAGAGTACAGAAAGCAAAAAAGAGGAGGACATGGAATAAAAACAATGAAAATAACAACAAAAACAGGAGATCTTATAAAAGCTTGTTTAATAGTAGAAGAAGAATCTTTAATTGCTATCTCCCAGAAAGGACAAATCCTCAAAGCATCGCTTAAGGACATTTCTCTTTTAGGACGTTCTACACAAGGGGTAAGAATTATGAGACTAGATAAAGAAGATAAAATTGCCGGAATTACTCTATTATAAAAAATCTGGTATAATATAAATATTATGAACTCTTTCCTTAACCCTGACGAAATAGTTAAAACTCTTCCTTTGAAAGAAGGGATGACTGTTGCTGATTTCGGCAGTGGGGCAGGATATTTTAGTTTAGCAATGGCTAAATCTTTGAAACCTTCTGGAAGAGTAATTGCTTTGGATATCTGGAAGCCTTCATTGGAGGCTTTAGAATTTCGTTCTAAATTAGAAGGACTTTTTAATATTATTGAACCTCGTTGGGCAAATTTAGAAGATACACGAGGAAGCAATTTACCCAACGACTCCTGTGATTTGGTTTTAATTTCTAATATTCTTTTTGAAACAGAAAAAAAAGAAAATTTAATTCAGGAAGCAAAAAGAGTATTAAAATTAGAGGGTTATTTAGTCCTTATTGAATGGTGCCCTGATAAATTACCTTCCCAAAAGAAACTTTACCCGATCAGTAGAGACGAAAGCGTTAATTTATTGGAAAAATTTGGTTTTCGAATAGAAAGAGAACTATCTTTAGGGTTGACCCATTATGGATTCCTAACAAAATTAGTGGATAAATAAAATGGCATTAACGATACATCAAAAAAAGATTCTTTTCATCACTATTTCAATAATTGCTTGTATTGCCTTTTTAGGAATAAGGTTTCATAAAACGAAACCAACTCCTATCACATTAGAAGCTTGGGGAATATTAGACGAATCTAAAACATTTTTATCAATAATCGAAAATTATCAAAAAAGATATCCTTATATCAAAATTAATTATACATTGAAGAATGAAGATACTTATGATGACGAGATTCTTAAAGCTTTTAGCAACAATCAAGCACCCGATATTTTTATAATTAATGGCAGTCATTTACCTTATTATGAAAATAAAATCTCCCCATTAAATTTAAAGAACGATAAAGATTTAAATTTATTTGATTTAGATAAAACCTATCCTGCTATAGTAAAAAACGCACTATTAAAAGGTGATTATTTACTTGGTATTCCTTTATACATTGATTCTTTGGCTCTTTATTATAACCAAGACATTTTTAATCATTATAATATCGCCCTTCCTCCTGTCACCTGGGAAGAAATTCTTAACCTAGTATCTAGTCTGCGTCGGACTAATGCACAAGGACAGATTACACGAGCAGCAATTGCTCTAGGATCTTCTTCAAATATCCGTTGGGATTTTGATATAATTTCAACACTAATGATGCAATACGGTAGTAATATTGTCGATATTGATAAAAAACAAACAACACTGAACTACGAAATAGAATATAAAAATCAAAGAATTTTGCCCAGCAAAGAAGCATTAAATTTTTATACCCAATTCACTAATCCTCATTCTAATTATTATACCTGGAATGATAATTTTACAGACTCAGTTATTGCTTTTAGTAAAGGAGAAACAGTTATGATGATTGGCTATAGTCAAGCCCAAAAGATTATAGAAAAATATAATCCTAACCTTAATTATAATATTGCGTCTTTACCACAATTTATTGATAGCCCATCTAAAACAAACTATGGTGATATAATAAACTTCGTAGTTTCTCAAAATTCAAAATATCCCGAAGAATGCTGGAAGTTTTTAAAATTTCTTACTGAAAAAGATACAGCTGAATATTATTATCTCCAAACAAAAAATCCTCCCGCTAGATTAGATTTAATTCAAAATCATCTCAATGAACCTGCCAGTGGAATATTTACAAGACAAATTTTATTAAGCCAAAACTGGTACCAATATGATTTCCAAGAAATTAATCAAATATTTAAAGAAATGATTGAAGAT
>CAZNBO010000008.1:4265-14040 GCA_964571515.1 uncultured Candidatus Saccharibacteria bacterium | reverse complement strand
TATCTACTTGTTTTTTTGTAATTGTTTCAAAAAGAGTAGATTTTCCAACATTAGGCAAACCAACAATTCCAATTGATAAACTCATAATATTTTAATTATAAAACAAAATAGGACTGATAACAATATCAATCCTGTTTTTAATTAAACTTAATATTTTTATTTTTTAAATTTTCTTACTAAAAATGCCAAAATAATTACCACTAGCCCAATAATAAATACCATCCATGGGCTTAAACAAATGCCTAAAACAAACAATAATAAGTAAATAAGTACTGCTAAAACAAGAATAAAAGCAATCCAATGATCAAAACGCTTAATTGCAGCCAAGTAAAGAATAATAAAAATGGTACTAATCCCTAATAAAATAGTAGGCCAACTACCAAAACATACTATTATTGATAAATAAGTTAATATAGCCGTAATAATCAATCCCCAGATTAAAATTGTTTTAGAATTAATATATTTATTCATAATCTTTTTTAACTAAAATTGCACCACCTAAAGTAATCGTTAATCCTAATAAAAGAACTAACCAAGGATTCAAACAAGAATCACACATACCCTGCCCTAAACAAAGTAAAGAAGCTAATAAAGGATTAATCCCTGACATTGTTAAATTAACAGGACAAGAAGATTCTCTTATTATAGATTTGCCAAAAACTAATCCTGGGAAAGTGGTGGTAGTAGTGCCAGGTAATCCTTCCTCACCTTCTTCAAAAAACTCTCTTTTTGTAACTTCGCCAGCCACTTGTCCTGGAATAGTTGTGGTGGTTATAGGAGAAATAATAGTAGTGGTAGTAGGAAATATCGTAGTAGTTGTAGGGGGTATGGTGGCTGTTGTGGTAGTGGGGGAAATTACATTTCCAGGTATTCTAGTGGTGGCAGGATATATTTTATCTTCAGCAGTTCCTACTATCTTAAGAGTAAAACTGTGTTCCCCCGGGCAAAGACCCGGAACAGTTTCTATTCTGATTTTTGGCTGAGTTTCTTCCTTAGCAATTTCAAAATCTGAAATTGTTGTTGTCCCGTTTTGCCAAACATCAGAAAAATCCAACCAATTATCATTAGCAGTAAAAAATTGGGCTTTAATTCCTTCCCCATTAAAATTTCTTAATTGGTTACTACTACACACCCCTTTATAATCAATATGTAAAAATGCTTCTCCGTCAAGAACCTTTCCAGTGTTATTAGTCAGTTTCAACTCAGCAACGCAACTATCACCGCTATGTTGAATATCGCATTTTTTAACTGCTTCTAAAACAAGATTATTATTTTGAGCTTGAGCAGGAAAAACAGAAAAATTACTTCCCAAAAGAAAAGCTAAAAATAGAACTATTAAACTTTTTGATAATTTATTCATAAATCAGAGGCAGATTTACTTCAAATAAATAAACCTGCCTCTGATAGCCATTACAAGAAATGACTATCAGATTTTCTTCGCTGTCTTACTTTACTCAGCTGGTATAACTTGATATGAGAATGCGTAAGTTCCTACTGCATTTGTCTTGAAAGTCGCTGTCATCTTAGTTACATCTGTTTCTCCCATACCCCATTCTGATTCAGTGCTCTCAAATCGTATATGATTATCATCTACTTCAACACATCCTCCGTCGCCAGGGTTCCATACGTGTTCTTCTCCATATCCCAGGTTGCCATAGATACTATCATATCTACTTGTTATGCTCTCAAAGTCCCCACAAGTTATTCCTTTTGGATTTGTTACAATAACTTTTTCATATCCTGTAATTAATACCTTTGATACATTTGCACTCATTGTGTAAAGTGTTACTGTCTCTCCACCCTTAATATCTAATATTGAAAGTGGTGTTCCTTCTGTCGTCCAATTATCTAAATTATGTGAACCTTCTGGATAGCGGTCTTCTGCCCAACTATTTTTACCCGATGAAATTCCTACAATCATTGGTAATTTTACTTCTATATTTGCTTGTACGGTATTACTTAAGTAACCAATGCCGCACTAGCCACTCCTGCCACTAATAGAGCAACAACAACCACTGCGATAGGACCTCCTTTGATTAAACTTTTTATTTTGTTCATATTTTTATTTTTTAATGATTATTTTATCGACCTAATTTACTTTTGTTAATCTATTTGTTTCGATTAGAACTAAGTTTAGAAACTTAGAGCTCGACCTTTTTAAATTTTTTTCTCAATCTTTTTTTATTTTAATTATTTTAATTTTAAATTAAAAAATTGGCACAAAAATGCCAACTTTAAAAATCTCTTTTTGGGAACGAGGAAAAATCTGTTTTAAAATATTTAAATTCCACCATTTTTTTTATTATTTATAAGGGGCTTATAAGCCCCTCTGAAGGCTAAAATAAAAGCCCCACCGTTAAAGGAGCAATATCAGATTATTTTTTATATGTCAAGTCTTTCCAAAATCAAGAAAATTTTAATTAATGTAGTTTTGAAGTATAATAAAAAGGTAGAATAAATAATACGAACATGAATTTTAAGTTTACTGTCAACAAATGGAGTAATTTTTATTTCTTTGTTCAAAATTTATCTGAATGGCATTTTTCTTGCCGGAAAAATTATAATATCTTCTGGCAACAACAATTCGGTAAATTAACAACTAAAGAAAAGAAAGCTTTAGAAAATTTTAACAAGATTCGTTTAAGGTACGACCAAGGAAAAACTTGTTTTGAAAAATCCTTTTTTACCAAAAAAAATCCCTGGCGATCATTATCTTTAACCCTTACTTCTAAAGAATATAAAGTTATTTATAATATATTTTCTCTTTTCCAAAATAGATTTGAAAAACTATACAAGGAAGAGTCTCCCCTTTTAAAAAAATGGAAAATCTTATTAAGCAAAAAAGCTAATGATCAGACCCTAGGCAAAAAAAATCACCAAGATTTTAGATATTCTTTATGGCACGAATATTAACAAGAAAAAACTTGTAGTAAATATATACTTACTCCTATCCTCTCCCAACGCTATGGGAGGTGGAGCTAATATAGATAAAGAAAGCATTAGTTTAGAAATCTCCCGTTATCTAGCCGAAAAAAGCAATTATGTTTTAAGCGTAATATGGCATGAGATTATTCATCTTGCATTTGAAAAAGAATACTTTTTCCAAATATTAAAAACCCAATTCCCGAATGACCGAGAATCCCTAAATCTTATTAAGGAAACAACGGCCAGAGCTCTTTTTCCAAGAGGAATATTGGCCAAAAAATTTCTTCAGATTAATGACGATAAAAGAGTATTATTGCATCCAAAAATATCCTCTTTACATACAAAACAGATTATTAATCTCATTGAATCATACATCCAAAAAAAAGAAGGCTTTAGACGATAAATATGTGGAAAAAACTTTTTCTATTATCTCTGAATTAAAGGGCATATTGAAATAAAAAAATGCCGCTGTTTCAAAGAGCAAGCTCTTCAAAACAACGACATCTTTAGTATAGCAAAGAAAAATAATTTGTCAAGTCCTATGACAGATCATATTTTTTCTACCCTGATCAAATTATTCTCCTGCGTCCATTAACTCTGTCAATCGTTGTGCGTACTTTTGTGCAAGATCTGAAGAACGCTCGGGATCATTATCTAATGCTTCACCATAAGCTGCTATATTTTCCTCGGTTACCCCATATGTATTATATAAAGTTTCCATATGCGCTACCCAACCAGTTACATCTTCCACATTTTTTTGCGCGTAATAAGCACTCTGAGCTGTTATCTCTACAAAAATATCATCATTCATATCACCAATACTTCCTGCGGTAATATCTACTGCCTCTATATCTTTAGTTGTAGTTGTAGTAGATTCAGGACCTGTATTATTTCTCATACCCTGCCACATAAACAAACCGATAATTACCACGATAACCACTGCTATGATTATTGTTAAGTTCTTTTTTGAATTCATTTGTCTTGTATTGTAATTTAAAAAATTAATCTATCTCGACCTTTATTAATATATTATACCAAACTTGATCAATTATTCCACAAAAAAAAACATCTTTCCTATGTTTATGCGCTTTAAATAGATAAAAAAATGCCGCTATTTCAGGGAGCAAGCTCCTCAAAACAACGGCATCTTTAGTATAGCAAAGAAAAAAATTTTGTCAAGTGTTAAAGCAAATCGAATAATAATAAAAGATATTCTATAAAAAGATAAAGGGGCTGTGCAAGCACAACCCCTTTGAGTCTAATAAAAATTATTTAATTAAACTCAATACTTTCAACTTCTACAAATACAACCCTTTTTGCCGGATTCAGTATTATTCCTACAGAATATTCTTCTGTTGTTCCGGACAGCAAGAATTCATCAATGCCCACATATTTATTAATCTCTGTTTCATCCTCAAATCTGATAGTAAAACAGACACTTTCCAATGTCACATCGTTTTCTAATACATCAACTCCAAAATCTACTTCTAAATCTCCCCATGTTAATGCGCAACAACAAGAAGAACATGTAGGACATTCAGGAACGTTTGGACATTCTTCACATGTCTCACATATCTCACATGTCTCACATATCTCACATGCCTCACATGTCTCACATTGTTCACATTGCTCACATTGTTCAACATTGCTCACATTGTTCACATTGCGGACAACAAGAGTTACATCCCGGACACTGAGGAGGACAGTATGGACCACATTTAGGAAATTCCCCGTTTAAAACTATGAAAACATCCTTTGTGTCTTCTGCTTTTGCGTTATTACAAGATACTTCTTGCTTAAATGCTGTGACTTTTACCTCAATATCCTTGACATCTGTTGCTGGAGTAAGAAAACATCCGGTCAAGAACAATCCTAATACAATAACCAAAATCAATAATACTATCTTTTTCATTTTCATTCTTTTCACCTCCTTTCATAATAATTTTTTTAATTTTCAAGAGTACATGCTAATTTTAAAAAATAACTTTTTTTTATTCCTTATTATCCATACAATACCAGATTATAAATTGGAAGTCAAGCTTGATAAAATGACAACAAAATAATAAATATAGCTTATTAAATATAGGTATAAAAAAATGCCGCTATTTCAGGGAGCAAGCTCCTCAAAACAACGGCATTATTAGTATAGCAAACATTTTTATCTTGTCAAGCTCATTGGGGATAACTTTATATGTAAATAAAAAAACCTGCTATATCAAATGCAACAGGTTTTTTTAAATTCTACTTATTCAATAGGTTCCTCTTCCATTGGATCGATAGCATCTGGGACAACAACATCTTCTCCATCAATAATTACATCACCATCTGCAGGCAAAGTATCATCAATAACGACTTCTTCTGTAGTAGTTGTTGCTTCAGGATCTGTAATAGGATCTTCTGATTGACGAGCAATCATAACAATGATAGCTATAACTATTATTGCAATTGCTACTAATAACCATTTATTTTTAAAATTCATAAAAATATCTATTTTAAATTTTTTATCGACCTTTTGTATTTAATTCTCTTCTACATCTAAAGTATAGCTTTATCTCAGAAAGAAATCAAGGGTTTAGAAATTATTAGTGCGCGTGTCTGGATTCGAACCAGAGACCTTACGAATGTGAATCGTACGCTCTAACCAACTGAGCTACACGCGCACTATACCTATTTTATCTCTACTGTAGCACCAGATTCTTCTAATTTTTTCTTGATTTCTTCAGCTTCAGATACAGGAATATTCTCTTTTAATGCTTTTGGAGCAGCGTCCACTAAATCTTTTGATTCTTTCAATCCTAATCCCATAATTTCTTTTATCTCCTTAATTATCTGAATTTTTGATTGTCCAGCGTCTTGAAGAATTACAGAAACAGAGTCTTTCTTCTCTTCATCTGCTTCTCCTTCAGCACCACCAGCCGCACCAGCTGAAGCCATCATCTGAGGAGTGGCAGAAACACCAAATTTATCTTCTAAAGCTTTAACCAAATCAGCTAATTCCATTACACTCAACTCCTCAACTTTTTTAATTATTTCTTCTAATTTTGCAGAAACTTTTTCCTCTTTTTTTTCTTCTTTCTTATCTTCCTTTGTTTCTACTTTTTCCACTTTTTCTTCTTTCTCATCTTCCTTTATTTCTACTTTTTCTACTTTTTCTTCTTTTTTTTCTTCCATGATAGTTATATATTACTAAGTTACTAAACGAACTATTTTGTTGCTTTTACTCCTTCCAATACCACAACTAATTTCTGAATATTTCCATTTAAAGTATATAATAATCGTTGCATTGGAGAAGCTATTGAACCAACTAATCGACCTAAAAGTATATCTTTTGACGGAATTTTTGCTAATCTTATTACTTTTTCCGCATTTAAAAATTCCCCTTCTGTTATCCCGCCCAAAATCTGAAATTTATCATTTTTTTTAGAAAAAACCCAAAGCGCCTTAGCTGTATTAATCGGATCTTCAAAAGCAAAATTAACTATTAAAGAACTTGCTTTATCATCAGCAATTTTATTTACATAATCTTCTTGCGAAAAAACTATTTTAGCTAAATTCTTTTTTACTACTCTTGCTTTGGCATTACCTTTTTTTAATTCTTGACGCAATTCATTCATTTCAGAAACTTTCAATCCTAAAAAATTAGCAAAGTAAATTGCCTTGGCTTTTTTAATCTGCTCTAATAATTCTTTGATAATTTGTTGTTTTGTTCCTTTAGAAATCATAAAAAATAATTAAAAATCTGTGGTTTCCCACAGACAGAATATTAAACATTAAGTTTATTCCTTACCAGGCCTTATGCTTAATCGCTGCCTGATGTTTTGGGAAACTTTATTTAAGTATATATTATTTAATTTCTTTGTCAATCCCATAAAAAGTAAGAAGGGAAGGGGTAATGGCAGGACAGACTACTTGATTTTGTTTGTTAATTTGCATTTTTATTTTACCCCTAAAATAATTTTAACTTTATCAATCAATCCTTGCGTTGACACCAAATCCAAGTTGTAAACGTAGAGATTGATTCTTCTCGTTTTTTCCATCAAAACACCCCCTTTTATTATTACCCTATCTGAAAGTTTTTTTATCTTAGTAGTAAAGAAATCGTTACCTCTAATTTTCAATCTAGCAACTGATAAAATATATCTCATCAGTTGTTTATTTTTGCTACTGAATATACTTTCTACCACACTTTTGGCCGCACTAAGTTCCTGCCCATAGGTAGAGGGGGTTTTTCTTTTTGGTCCTGAGATTGTATGTCTAATTCTCATACCAAACACCTCCTTTCTTAATTTTCCCTGCCATTACCCTAATGAGTAATTATAAAGTAAAGTAAAATTAAATCAAGCTATAAAAATCACTGAGCCGGGGGCGAGATTCGAACTCACGACTTGCTGTTTACGAAACAGCTACTCTACCACTGAGTTACCCCGGCTTCCTTTATATAAATTAACAGAAATTATGAAAATTGTAAATACGCTTTATTTGTGCTAAAATTCACTAAATTATGAAAATTATAAAGACATATTTAGATTATGCCGCCACTACTCCTGTAGATCCTCGCGTATTAAAAGCGATGCTTCCTTATTTTACAAAAAAATTCGGAAATTCTATTTCTTTACATACTTTTGGACAAGAAGCGAAAAAAGCTCTTGAAAAAACACGTTTAATAATGGCCGAAGCTCTTAATGCCAAAAACAAAGATGGAATAATCTTTACCAGCTCAGCAACAGAAAGCAACAATCTTGCTATTAAAGGAATAGCTTTTGCCAATCAGAATAAAGGTAAACACATAATCATTTCTTCAATAGAGCATAGCTGTGTTCTAAATAGCTCCCAGTGGTTAGAAAAACAAGGTTTTAAAATTACAAAAATAAAGGTAGATAAATATGGATTAATAGATCCAAAAGAAATAGAAAAAGCAATAAGAAAAGATACTATCTTAGTATCAATTATTCATGCTAATAATGAAATTGGAACAATTGAACCAATTGAAGAAATAGGAAAAATTTGTGAAAAGAAAAAGGTATATTTTCATACTGACGCAGTTCAGAGTTTTGCAAAAATACCTATTGATATACAGAAAATGAAGGTTGACCTATTAACTGCTTCTTCACATAAACTCTATGGGCCAAAAGGCGCAGCTTTGTTATACATTAAAAAAGGAACAAAAATTGAACCATTGATTCATGGCGGAGGTCATGAATTTGGATTAAGAGCATCTACGGTCAATGTCCCAGCAATTGTAGGCTTTGGAAAAGCAGTAGAAATCTGTGAAAAAGAAATGAAAAAAGAATCAAAAAGACAAATTAAACTAAGAAATAAATTAATTAATGGAGTTTTAAAGAAAATCCCTGATTCTTATCTCAATGGTCATCCAACAAAACGATTGCCTAATAATACTAACTTTTCGTTTGCTTATGTTGAAGGCGAATCTATTTTAATGGATTTAAATTCATATGGTATCGCCAGTTCAACCGGTTCTGCTTGTTCTTCTGAAGAATTAGAGCCCAGTCATGTGCTTTTAGCATGTGGATCACGTCTAGAACAAGCTCATGGTTCTTTAAGATTAACCATAGGAAGATGGACTAAAGAAAAAGATATTAATTATCTTCTTAAAATATTACCAAAAACCATAAAAAAATTAAGAGAATTATCTCCATATGTACAATAAAAAAGTTCTACAACATTTTAAATCTCCTCACAATTTCGGGAAAATAAAAAATCCTGATGGCACTGGTAAAGTCGGAAATATCATCTGCGGAGATGTAATGTGGATGTATATAAAAATAGGGAAAAACAAAAAAGAGGAAGAAATAATTAAAGATATTAAATTTGAAACCTACGGATGTGTAGCTGCTTTAGCTAGCAGTAGCATAGTTACTGATTTAGCAAAAGGAAAAACTATAAAACAAGCCATTAAAATAAACCAGAAACAAATGGTGGAATCTTTAGGTGGTTTGCCTCCAGTTAAAATCCATTGTTCTATTTTAGCTGTTGATGCTTTATTAGAAGCAATTTATGATTATTTGATAAAAAACAAAAAAGTAATTTCTGAAGAATTAGAAAAACATCATAAAAGAATAGAAAGAGAAGAAAAGATAATTGAAGAAAAATATAAAGAATGGACTCAGATTGATGAAAAAATTAATGATTCCGAAGAATAAACAAGATAAAAAAATAGTTGTTGGAATGTCTGGTGGAATAGATTCTTCCATGGCTTTAATATTGCTTAAGAAACAAGGATGGCATCCAATCGGCGTTTCTTTAAAATTACCTATTTGGCAAAATAAATTAAACCCTTTAAAAGAAAATCCTTCTTGTACTAAAGAATCTTTAAATATAGCCGAAAAGGTCTGTAAAAGATTAAATGTCCCCTACTATACTATAAATGCTAAAAAAGAGTTTCAAAAAGAAGTTGTTAACTATTTTATTTCCGAATGGAAAAATTTAAGAACTCCAAATCCTTGTGTTATTTGTAATCCTAATTTTAAATTCAAGCAATTATTACAATGGGCAAAAAAACATCATATCCAATATATTGCAACCGGTCATTATGCGAGACTACGTTTAAATAATAAAACAAAACAATTTGAGCTTTTAAAAGCCATAGATAAAAAGAAAGATCAGTCCTATAATTTGTGCCTATTACCACAAAAATATCTTTCCCATATTATTTTCCCATTAGGTAATTATACAAAAGAAAAAATCTATAAAATAGCAAACAAAGAAGGTTTTAAAACATTAGCTAAAAAGAAAGAAAGCCAAGATTTTTGTTATATTGCAGGGCAATCACTTTGTCCGTTTCTGAAAGAAAAAATTGGAGAGAAAAAAGGTTTAATTTTTAATTTAAAAG